>DASQWP010000227.1:0-10692 GCA_035640195.1 Gaiellaceae bacterium
TCGTCCACTACAACACCGCCGAGGAGGTCGACCGCCTGCTCGGCGAGCTGGAGCGGCTGTGAGGCTGTACTGGCTGAACAACGACGGGATGAGCGGGCACGTCTGGCTCTCTCCGCAACACGTCGAGCAGCTGGGCGGCGAGATGGCCGAGCAGGGCATCAAGCTGGCGCTCGCGGAGCTCGAGCCGGGCGCGCGGGTCGCGCCGGGAGCCGTCGACGCCGCGCTCGCCCGCGCGTCGCGCGAGCCGCGCGCGCTCGACGACGTCAAGCTCTGGCAGGACTGGCTCGTGTTTCTCGAGGGCGCCGCGGCCAACGGCGGCCTCGTCGTCGGCTGAGGATGGGCAGGAGCTGGCATCATCAGGGCGTGGAGCGCCTCCGCCAAGCGTGGCTCCTCGGCCTCCCGCTCCTGGCAATCGGGTGGCTCTCCGCGCACGCGCTCGCGTACGAGCTCGTGCCCGCAGAGGAGCACGGCCACGGATACCTCGCCCGGACCCCGCTCTTCCTGACGCTCTGCGCCGCGACTGTCGGCGTCGCGGTCGCCGTCCGAATCGCCGGCATGCGCGGGCGGACGCTCCCGCGTTGGTGCGCCGGGGCGCTCCCGCTCCTCGGCTTCGCGCTCCAGGAGCACCTCGAGCGCGGCCTGGCCCTGGGCACCGTGCCCTGGGGAGCGGCGCTCGAGCCGGTCTTCCTGCTCGGGCTCGTCCTCCAGCTCCCCTTCGCGCTCGCGGCGCTTCTCGTCGCCGGCGCGTTGACCGCGCTCGCCGACGCCGTCGCAGCACGGCCTGCCGCTCGCCCTCGAATCACCTTCCAGCTCCCTGCTCCACCCCCTGCTCGGGCCGAGCTCGCGACAGCTCCTGCGCTCGCTCGCGGCTGGGCGGGGCGCGCGCCGCCTGTGCGGGCCTAGGCCCGGCCCACGCACGCGACCAGGAGGTTTGTGATGGACAGAAGGATTCTGCTCGGGCTCGGCGCCGTCGTCGTCGCAATCGTCCTCTTCGTACTTCTCCGGCCCGAGGACGAGGACGAGACGGCCGCCACGGCGCCGACGACGACGGAGGTCACGACCGAGACCGGCGAGACGACCGAGACGACGGAGACGACCGAGACGACCGAGGCGAGCGGGACGGAGACGAGCGAGACGACGACGGCGGCCGAGCCCTCCGCCGTCCGGGTCGAGGTCGAGGTCAGGGACGGCGGCCCCGTGGGCGGCGTGGAGCGCGTGGACGTCGAGCGTGGCGAGCGCGTCGTCCTCGTGGTGCGAAGCGACGTCGCCGACCACGTACACGTGCACGGGATCGACATCTTCCGGGACGTGGCCCCGGGATCGCCGGCGCGGCTCAGCTTCCGCCCGCGCACCCCTGGTGTCATCGAGGTGGAGCTCGAAGACCGCCATCTGCTCCTGGCGGAGCTGGAGGTCGGGCCGTGACAGCGGTCCTGGCGCACGGAATCGGCGGCATCCGAGACCTGCCCGTGCCCACGTGGCTCTTCTACTACGGGGCGACGCTCGTGCTCCTGCTCTCCTTCATCGCCCTCTGGGCGCTCTGGACGAAGCCGCGCCTCGAAGAGCTCTCTCAGGGACGTCCGCTCCCGGACATGCTCCAGCGGGTCCTCCTTTCCCGCGCTCTTCGGATCGCGCTCGGCGCGGTCGGCTTCGCGCTCTTCCTCCTCGTTGCCGCCGCGGCGCTCGTCGGAGAGCCCTCGCCGACGGAGAACATCGCCCCGACGTTCGTGTACGTCCTCTTCTGGCTCGGTGTCGTCGTGCTCGTCGTCCTCTTCGGAAACGTCTGGGCGTGGCTCAACCCCTGGCGGGCGGGCGCGGACGCCGTCGCCTGGATCGGTGCGCGGCTCGGCGTCCCGTGGGAGCCTCCGCTCGACTACCCGAAGCGGCTGGGCCGCTGGCCTGCAGCAGTGCTGCTCCTGGCCTTCGCAACGCTCGAGCTCGCATATGTCGAGCCTGCCAACCCCCGGACGCTGGCGCTGGCCGTCTACCTCTACAGCGGGATCACCTGGCTGGGCATGCTCGCCTTCGGGCGACGCGCTTGGCTCGAGAACGGCGAGGCGTTCGCCGTCTACTTCGGGCTCCTCTCGCGACTCTCGCCGTTCGCTTTGCGGGACTCGGAGGGCGAGCGGCAGATCGTCGTCCGCCCCCCGCTGCTCAGCGTCTCCCTCCGAGGTGCCGGGCCCGGGGCGCTCGCCTTCGTCGCGGTCATGCTCGGTACGGTCGCCTTCGACGGCTTCAGCAGGACGAGCTGGTGGATCGACCGCCGCTACGACGTCATCACGTCAGTCGGGGACTCCCCACGGCTCGCCGACGCCGTCGCGACCTTCTTCAACCTGGCCGGGCTCGTCACCCTGGTCGCCGTCGTCGCCGTCGCGTACGCGCTGGCGGTGCGGGCGGCCGAACGCCTCTCGTCCCAGGCGCGGCTGTCGACATTGTTCCTGGCGAGCCTCGTCCCCATCGCGCTCGCCTACCTGGTCGCGCATTACTTCTCGCTCTTCTACTACCAGGCACAGGCCGCCATCCCCCTCGCATCGGATCCGTTCGGCCGGGGATGGGATCTCTTCGGGACCGTCGACTACCTGCCGAACTTCGGCACCCTGAGCGCGAACCTCATCTGGTACGTGCAGGTGGGCGCGCTCGTCGTCGGGCACGTCGTGGGCTTGGTTCTCGCCCACGACCGAGCCGTCGCGCTCGCGGGCTCCCCAAGGCTCGCCGTGGCGACGCAGTACCCGATGTTGGTGCTGATGGTGCTCTACACCGTCGGCGGGCTCTGGCTCTTGTCGGCTGGCTAGCCAGCGCTCGGCGCGGGGCGCCCGTCGACCTCGGGGCGCTTGACCCGGGCGTCCCAAAGACGCGCCAGGAACGTCCTGCGCTCGATGCGCCGGCCGGCTGCGAGCTCGGCCGCCAGCTCGCCGTACCGGGCCTGGCGAAGCAGGTCGGCGTGGCGCTGCTCGTGAACCTTCATGTGAGTTTCCGGGTGCTGGTACACGGCGTCTCCTTTCGTCTCCCTGCTCACCGGACGGCGCAGGCGGCTGCCTTCTTCCCGCGTAGACTGGGGCGGTGTCGCGGCCCGAGGCGCACGAGGACCTGCCGGCCTGGAGCCTCACCTCGTCGGAGGCGGCAGGAATCGCGTCCCCCGCGGACTGGCCCGAGGAGGTCACGACGGAGTGGGCCTGGGGCGAGGCGAGCGGTAGGGGCGTCCGCGTGTGCATCCTCGACAGCGGCGTCGAGCAGGGCCACCCGCTCGTCGGAGCGGTGGACGAGGCGATGGCAGTCTCGATCGGCGAGGACGACGAAGTCGTGGTCGAGGAGGACCGCGAGGGCGACCTGTGCGGCCACGGCACGGCGTGCGCGGGAATCGTTCGCTCGCTGGCTCCCGACTGCAGCCTGCTCAGCGTCCGGGTGCTCGGCGCCGGGTTCACGGGCAGCGGGCCGGCGCTCCTGGGCGGCCTCCGCTGGGCGGTCGAGCAGGAGGTGGACGTCGTCAACATGAGCCTCTCGACGACGAAGCGGGAGTTCGCTGGCGTGCTGCACGAGCTCGCGGACGCCGCCTACTTCCGCCGGACGCTCCTCGTCGCCTCGGCCCACAACATGCCGGTGGAGAGCTACCCCTGGCGCTTCTCCTCGGTGATCTCCGTGGGGAGCCACGACCAGCCCGACCCCCTCGCGTTCTTCTACAACCCGAGACCACCCGTCGAGTTCTTCGCACGCGGGGTCGACGTCGAGGTGGCGTGGCTGGGCGGGAGCTCGATCCACTGCACCGGCAACAGCTTCGCCACGCCCCACATGGCCGGCATCTGCGCGCTGATCCGCAGCAAGCACCCCGAGCTGACCCCCTTCCAGGTGAAGAGCGTCCTCCACCTGACCGCAGCGAACGTCAGGGGTCCCGAATGACCGACCCGCGCGACCTCACGGCTGCGGTCGCCGCAGGAGCGCTCCCGGCCGAGGAGCACCATCGAAGGCTTCTGGGCTCGATCGTCGAGGTGGCGCGAGCCATCTTCACCGCGCGGGCCGCCTCCATCTTCCTCCTCGACGAGAGCGCCGACGAGCTCGTATTCGAGGCCGTGGCGGGGGAGGGCGCGAACACGCTGGTCGGAACGCGCTTTCCGTCGAGCACGGGCATCGCCGGGTGGGTGCTCGTCACGCGGCAGCCGCTCGTCATCGACGACCTCTCGCAGGATCCCCGGTTCGCGCGGGACGTGGCCGAGAGCCTCGGGTATGTTCCGCGCGCCCTCATGGCCGTGCCGCTCCTCCACGAGGAGCGCGTCCTGGGCGTGCTCGAAGTGCTCGATCGCGCTCGAGGCGAGCGCTTCGCCCTCGAGGAGATGGAGCTGCTCGGGCTCTTCGGAAGCCAGGCTGCGATCGCCCTCGACCTTCTGCAGCGGGCGCGACGGGCGGGGGCGGTGCTCGCGGGCGCCCCGAGCGACGTGGCGGCCGTGGCGCGGCTCACGAGCGCGCTCGACTCCCTCGAGGGAGAACGACGCGAGGCGGGCCTGGCGCTGCTCGAGGCCCTCAACGAGCTCCTGAGAAAGAGGTAGGCCGGGGCGGCGCGAACGCCGCCCCGGCCACGCCTGCCTAGGGCTTGTGACTCGGCCGCACGGAATGGCCCTCGACGTCGGGGTCCTCCGACGCCCGGCGGGCCCTCACGGCCTCGTCGGCCTCGTCGCTTCGGGGCTTGTGCGCATGCCCCTCGACTTCGGCCTCGGCCTCCGACTCTTCGGTCTGGGGCCGGACCCTGTCGCGCTCCTCCATCGGACCTCCTTTGGGTGGGATCCCTTGCGCGATACGTCCACAGGACGTGGATGACGGCTCCCATCTTCCCATACCCGTTCAAAATCACAAGGCAGGCTGCAACCATCTAGGCCGTGACGAGCGCGCTGCGCGAGCGACTTCGGGAGTCCCTGCGCACCTTCCGGGACGTCTTCCGCAACCCGAACCTGCGCCGCGTGGAGCTTGCCTGGGCGGGCTCGATCACCGGCGAATGGGCGTACGCCATCGCCCTCGCGGTCTTCGCCTACGAGATCGGCGGCGTGGCGGCCGTCGGCCTCGTGGGGGTGATCCGCTTCCTCCCCTCGGCGATCGTGGCGCCGTTCGCCGCCCTCCTGGGTGATCGCTTCCGACGTGAGCGGGTCATGCTCGCCGCCGATCTCGTTCGCGCCCTCGCGATGGCGCTCGCCGCGGTCGCGGTGGCGCTCGAGGCCCCAGCAGGCGCCGTCTTCGCGCTCGCCGGGTTCGTAGCCCTCGTCTCCACGGCCTTCCAGCCGGCCAAGACCGCGCTCCTGCCTTCGCTCGCTCGCACGCCGGAGGAGCTGACGGCGGCGAACGTCGCCTCGAGCACCGTCGACAGCGTCGGCAGCTTCGCCGGCCCCGCGCTCGGCGGGTTGCTGCTCGCGGTGACCAGCGTGGACGTGGTCTTCGCCGCGACCGCGGGCACATTCCTCTGGTCGGCGTTGCTCGTCGCGCGCGTCGACGCCGGAGAGCCCGCCAGGGAGCGCACGGGCGCAGGCCGACGGATCGCAGAGGAGGCGCTCGCCGGCTTCCGGACGATCGGGTCCGACGCCCGGCTGCGAGTCCTCGTCGGCCTCTTCTCGGCCCAGACGCTCGTCGCCGGAGCTTTGAACGTGCTCATCGTCGTGGCGGCGCTCGAGCTCCTCGACCTCGGCGAGGCAGGGCCCGGCTACCTGAACTCCGCCGTCGGGATCGGCGGCCTCGCCGGTGCGGCCGTCGCGCTCGCCCTGGTGGGCCGCCGCCGGCTGGCCGGCGACTTCGGAGCGGGGCTCGTCCTCTGGGGCCTTCCGCTCGTGGCGATCGGGCTCTGGCCCCACCCCGCGGTGGCGCTCGCGGTGCTCGCCGTGCTCGGCGTCGGCAACACCCTCGTCGACGTCTCCGCGCTGACACTCCTACAGCGAGCCGTGCCGGGCGACGTCCTCGCGCGCGTATTCGGCGTGCTCGAGAGCCTGATCGTGGGCACGATCGGGCTGGGAGCAATCCTGGCTCCGCTCCTGGTCGGCGCCCTCGAGGTCCGGGGAGCGCTCGTCGCCACCGGCGCCCTCCTGCCCGTGCTCACGGTGCTCTCGTGGCGTCGGCTGCGGGCGATCGACGCCGAGGCGGCTCCACCCGGCCGCGAGCTCGAGCTTCTACGCTCCATCCCGATCTTCGCACCGCTCCCCGCTGCGGCGCTCGAGCACCTCGCGGGCAGCCTCACGCGCGCCACCCTGGGGGCAGGAAGCGAGGTCTTCCGCCAGGGCGAGTCCGCCGACCGCTTCTACGTCGTCGGCGACGGGAGGGTGACGATCGAGATCGACGGCGCGACGCGATCGACCCTCGAGAGGGGCGAGTTCTTCGGCGAGATCGCCCTCCTGCGCGACGTCCCCCGCACGGCGACCGCCCGGACGGCCACCGACGCCGAGCTCTACTCCCTCGAGCGGGACGAGTTCATCGCCGCAGTCACGGGACATCCAGCGAGCTTCGAGGCCGCCGACGCGGTCATCAGCGCGCGCCTCGGCTCCCTGCGGCCGGGGATGGCGTCGCTCTAGGAATAGGAGTCCCGCGCGGCCTTCCAGCGCGGCTCGTCCCAGCGAATGAGGTCGGGATTGACGCCCCGCCGCTCGGCGAGGGCGAGCGTGAGGAGCTGGAAGCGAACGATGTCCACGACCGGGTGGACGGTGGGCACCAGCGTCGTCTCGGCACCGATCTCGCCAAGAGCGCGGACGGCGTCGGCGGCCCGCTCGGCCGCCCGGCCCTCGCCCTCGAGCACGAAGGCGCGCACGCGCTCGTCGATCGCGGCCAGGTGGCCGTGCAGGAGCTGCTCGGTGTGGTGAACCTCGGCCGCGACCCGGGCGCCTTCCCGGAGCTTGAGCACCGCCTCCTGCGCCGTCGCGCGGTCCGGGCCCGCCGCGGCGACCACGAAGCGCTCGTGATCGGAGGCGGGAAGCGGATCGGCGAGCGCGCGCTCGACTTCCCCCGGGAGCCCCGAGACGTCCTCGCCGCGCAGGGCGCCCAGCGCGGCGACCGCGCACGTGTAGCTGGCCGTGTGGCAGTACGACTCCTCGACCGCCGGCGTGACGACGAGCACCGCGTCCGCCACGTCGGCGATGGGGCCTTCCGCCCTTCCGCTGACGAGCCAGACCGGCCCCTCGAAGGCGCGCACAGCCTCGAGGGTGACCGGAGTTCCGCCCTCGTGGCTCACGGCGACGAGGAGGTCGGCCCGGGGCGGCGAGAGCACGGCCTCGAGCGCCTGAACGGCCTCGCCTCCGGTTTGTGCCGCATGGAACGACGTCCCGCAGCCGGTGAAGACAACGCGTCCCTCCGGCAGCCGGCGGTCGCCTACCCGCTCGGGCACCTCGCGAAGCCACTCGGGCTGGGCGAGGAGGGCCTTGCGGGTGAGCTCGCCGTGGGCCAAGGCCGCGAAAGTACCATGGGGCCTCCATGGATGGATACCGCTACGTCCAGCGGCGTGACGTCGAGTTCCGCGACGTCGACACGGCCGAGCACGTCAACAACGCCGTCTACTTGACGTATCTGGAGACGGCGCGCATCGGCTACCTGCGCGAGGCGCTCGGCGACGACTTCCTCTACCGGCTCTCGCTCATCCTCGCCCACATCACGGTCGACTTCCGCTCGCCGGCACGCTTCCCCGAGACGCTCGAGATCGGCTCCCGAGTGCCTCGGATCGGCACGAAGAGCTTCGTGATGGAGCACGAGGTGCGAGCGGGCGGCGGGCGCCTCGTCGCCGAGGCCTCCTCCGTCCTCGTCGCCTTCGATTACCAGGCCGACACGTCGATGCCCGTGCCGGAGGAGTGGCGCCGCCGCCTGGACGCCTACGAAGAGAGGAGCTCTGTCACCGCCTGATGGCCCCTGCTTTCTCGAAGACCACGCTCTCGAACGGCCTCCGGGTCGTGACGGCCGACATGCCCGCGGCGAAGTCCGTCGCCTGCTTCGTCATGCTCGCGGCCGGCTCCCGCTACGAGACGCGCGACACGAGCGGGATCGCCCATTTCGCCGAGCACATGTTCTTCAAGGGCACGGAGAACCGCCCGACCGCGCGGGAGATCGCCGGCGAGATCGACGCCATCGGCGGTGAGTTCAACGCCTTCACGGGCAAGGAGTACACGGGCTACTACGTCAAGTGCGCGGCCGAGCACCGCGACACTGCGCTAGACGTCCTCATCGACATGATCCGCAACTCGAAGTTCGACGCGGCGGAGATCGAGCGGGAGAAGGGCGTGATCGTCGAGGAGATGAACATGTACTACGACACGCCGCGCGACTACGTCGACGGCGTCTACGACGAGCTCCTCTACGGAGACCAGCCGCTCGGCTGGGACATCATCGGGACGAAGGAGACCGTGCGGGCCGCCTCGCGCGACACCTTCGTCGGCTATCTCGACCGGTGGTACCGGGCGCCGCGCATGGTCGCCGGCGTCGCCGGGGCCGTCGGCGCCGACCTCCTTCCGCGCCTCGAGGAGCTCCTCGGGGACGTGCGCAACGGATCCACCGGAACCCCGGCACCCGTAGCCTGGGAGCAGGAAGCACCGCGCGTGAAGCTGCACACGAAGGCCTCCGACCAGGCGCACGTGCGCCTCGGCGTGCACAGCTATCCGCTCGACCACCCGGACCGCTACGCGCTCGTCCTCCTCGCCACCGCGCTCGGCGGGGGCATGTCCTCCCGCCTCTTCACGGAGGTGCGCGAGCGGCGCGGTCTCGCCTACTACATCTACGGCTACAACCAGGGCTACACGGACACCGGGACGCTCTTCGCGCAGGGCGGCGTGGACATCAACCGCATCGACGACGCGGTCACGACGATCGTAGGCGAGTTCGCCCGCATCGCGGCCGAGCCGCTCGAGCCGGACGAGCTCGAGAAGGCGAGGAACTTCGCCAAGGGCCGGCTCGTCCTCTCGCTCGAGGACCCGAAGGGAATGATCCTCTTCGGGCTGCGGGACGAGGTGCTGGAAGGCCGCCTGCGCGAGCCGGAGGAGGTGCTCGCCGCGCTCGATCGAGTCTCGCTGGAGGACGTCCAGCGCGTGGCCCAGGACGTCATCCGCGACGAGCGCCTCAACTTCGCCCTGATCGGGCCGTTCGATGACCCGCAGCGGTTCGAGCGGCTGCTGTCCCTGGAGGTGCGAGCATGAAGGCAACGCCGATGCGCTGCCCCAACTGCGAGTCGCGCCTCGTCGAAGTGGAACGCAGCGAGATCCTCATCGACGCCTGTCCCGAGTGCCGGGGCGTCTGGCTCGACCGCGGCGAGCTGGACAAGATCCTCGTCCGCGAGCGCCGGATGGGCGCGGGTCGGGAAGAGGACGAGGATTTCTTCCGCGAGGTCGAGGGCCGACCGCGGCCGGAGGGCGGCCGTCGCGAGGAGCCGCCGCGACGCCGGAAGCGGGGCTTCCTCGAGGACCTGCTCGACTTCGACTGAGGCGAGGTCTTTCGAGCGGGCGCTGTGGGCTCAGGCGGAAGCTGCGAGCAGAGCCTCGGCCCGGCGCACGTACGCGCTCGCTCCGACCACCCGGTAGAACGTGAGCGCCTGCGCGAGCTGCGTGTCGGCTTCAGCCTGCCGGCCTGCCGCGACGAGCCGCTCCCCCGCCAGCAGGCGCACGTACGAGGAGTCGACCTTCGAGCCGGTGCTCTCGAAGGCCTCCGCCGCCGTCAGGAGGTCCTCACGCGCCAGGGCGGCCAGCGCTCTCGCGTACGGCGTCTCTCCCGGAACCTCGCCTGCGAGCTCGACGAGCTCCTCCGTCCGCCCGATCTCGGTGAGCGCCACCGCCGCGTCGACAAACCAGTAGCCGGCCCGGCTCTCGCTCTGACGGGCCAGCTCGAGGAGCTCGCGCACGACGGGCAAGGCCTCGTCGGGCCGTCCGGCGCGCGCGAGGGAGAGGGCCTGGAACGAGAGGCCGGGAAAGAGGTTCTGCGGATCCTGAATCATGCGGTCGAGCTCGACGACCCGGGCGGCGTCCGCGAGCGCGGCGTCGGTCGCGCCCCTCGCCATCCCGATCGCCGAGCGCACGATGAGACAGCCGGTCTCCATGTAGTGCACCTGGCCGCCGAGCTCGGCGAGGAAGCGCTCGGCTCGCTCGAGCGCCTGGTCCCAGCGGCCGAGGAGGTACTCGTCGAGGGCCACCTCGGCCTCCAGCCAGCGGATGCCGGCCCGGTGCCCGAAGCGCTGGGCGAGCCGGAGCCCTTCCCTGTGCAGGCGCACCATCTCCTCGATCTCGCCCCTGCCGCCCCTCATCGCGGCCAGGTTGGTGTAGGCCCGATGCGTCTCGGCGGAGTTCGCCGCCAGGCCGATCTCGATGCTGCGCTCGAGGTCCGCGAGCCCCTGCGCGTTCCCGACCGCAATGCGGGCGCTGCCGAGGTTGTTCAGCGCGTGCACCCGGAGCTCGTCCAGACCGAGCTCCTCCGCCATCGCGAGCGCCTCGCCGCCGAGACGGATCGCGTCCCCATTGCGGCCTGCCAGCATGTGGAAGCGCGAGGCCTGCGCGAGGACGTGGGCCTTCGCCGCGGAGCTCGGGAAGGGCGCGATCAGCGCCTCGGCCCGCTCGAGGCGGGCCTGGGCGAGGGCACTCTGTCCGCGCCTCCACATCAGCTCGCCGAGCATCGTCTCGGCCTCGGCTCCGAGGTCCTCGCGCCCGTGCTGTAGCAGGACGTCGATGGCCTCGGAGAGGACGTCCTCGCCCTCGTCGCGAGCCCAGACGA
>DASQWP010000228.1:0-5520 GCA_035640195.1 Gaiellaceae bacterium
GCGAAGCCGATCACCGCCTGCTCGGCGGGGAGCTCCTCGCGCACGAGCCGGACGGCCTCGAGGATGAACGGCACCGAGTCGTCCGGGTCGGGCACCGCCAGGCGCTCGACGTCGGCCATCGTCGCAATCGGCCGCTCGATCACGGGGCCGACGTTCTCGACGAGCTCCACGTCGATCCCCATGCCGAGGACGGGGAGCATGATGTCGGCGAACATCACGGCCGCGTCGACGCCGTGCGCTCGCACCGGCTGAAGCGTCACCTCGGCGCAAAGCTCCGGCTCCCTGCAGACCTCGAACAGCGTGTGCCGCTCGCGGACCTCACGGTATTCCGGCAGGGACCGGCCGGCCTGGCGCATGAACCAGACGGGCGTGCGTTCCACAGCCTCGCGCCGGCACGCGCGCGTGAGAAGAGGCTCGACCACGGCCCCTACCTTAGCCAGCCCCGGGCGGGCTACCCGCCGACGATGTACGCGAGGTGCGCGCCCTGGAGATGGCGGGCTCTCAGGCCGTCGAGCGGCGAGACGCCCTTGATCCCGAGGTCGCGCGCGAGCCGCCTCGCCTCGCGCTCGAAGTTCGGGCGGTACATGATCAGCGAGCGCTGGAAGTCGCTGCGGGGCGCATTGTCCGTGGCGGCGATCCGGTAGTGCTTGGCGCGCACGCGCTCGGCGGTCACGGACGCCGCGCCCGCGACGCCGTTTCCGTTCAGGACGATGACGGACGTCTCGCGACGCGAGAGAGTCGGGCGCGCGGGCTCGCCGTCGGCCGAGCTCCCGTCTACCGCGGGGCGCGCGACCGCGGCCTTGGCGACTGCGACCGGGTCGGTCGCCTTCTCCACCTGGCCGCCGAAGAACTTGCCGAAGAGGACGATGCCGACGACGAGGAGGATGCAGAGCTCGACAACCGCCACGCTCACCGCGATCAACGCGGCCGAGCGCCAGGGCTGGGGAGCCGGGAGGTCGACTGGGTGGTCCACGGGCGCCCCTACTTCGCGCCCGTGGCCGGCTCTCCTTCCGGGCTGAAACCTTCCGGGCGGAAATGCTCCCAGGTGCGCGCGAGCCCTTCGTCGAGCCCGGTCTGCGCCTGGAAGCCCAGCTCGGCGGAGGCGAGGCGCGGATCGAGCACGCTCCGCATCAGCTCGCCGAGCCGCGGTGGGTCGAAGACGGGCTCGACCTCCGAGCCCGTGACACGCAGGCAGGCCTGGAGGAGGTCGAGGACGGACGTCGCGACGCCGGTTCCGACGTTGAAGACGCCCGCGGGCCGCTCGAGCGCGGCCAGCGTGGCCCGGGCCACGTCCTCGACGAAGACGTAGTCTCGCTCCTGGCGTCCGTCTCCGTAGATGTGCGGCGTCTGTCCCGAGGCGAGGCGGCCGAGGAAGATGGCGACGACGCCGGCCTCTCCGTGCGGATCCTGGCGCGGTCCGTAGACGTTCCCGTAGCGAAGCGCGGTGTGCTCGCTTCCGTGCAGGCGGTTGTAGGTCGCGAGGTACTCCTCGCCGGCGAGCTTGGAGGCGCCGTAGGGCGCGAGCGGGCTCCGCGCCGCCGTCTCGAGCGCGGGCTCCTCGCACTCGCCGTAGATCGCGCCTCCGGTGGAGGCGAAGACGACGCGGACGTCCCGCTCGCGGGCCGCCTCCAGGATCCGGATCGTCCCGAGGACGTTCACGTCCCCGTCGTGGTCCGGTCGCTCCACAGAGACGCGGACGTCCACCTGCGCCCCGAGATGGAAGCATGCCTCCGGCCGCCTTTCCGCGAAGAGCGCGCGGACCGCCTCGCCATCGCGGATGTCGCCGACGACGAGCTCGGCGCTGTCGTTCACGTTCTCACGGCGTCCTGAGGAGAGGTCGTCCAGGACGGTCACCTCGTCGCCTCGGGCCACGAGGGCGTCCACGAGGTGCGAGCCGATGAAGCCCGCCCCCCCTGTCACGATGGCCCGCACAGGCGACTATCCTACGGCCGCGCCGATGTTCGTCACCTTCGAAGGCGTGGACGGCTCCGGAAAGACGACGCAGGCGCGCCTCCTCGCCGAGCAGCTCCGTTCCGAGGGCCGCGAGGTCGTGCTGACGCGCGAGCCCGGCGGCACCGATCTCGGCGAGCGGCTGCGCGAGATCGTCCTCTGGGGCCGCGACGCGATCGCCCCCTGGGCGGAGGCGGCTCTCTTCGCCGCCGCGCGAGCGCAGCTCGTCGACGAGGTGATCCGTCCCGGCCTCGCCCGGGGGAACGACATCGTCTGCGAGCGGTACCTCGACTCCTCACTCGCCTACCAGGGTCTGGCGCGAGGGCTCGGGATCGAGCGCGTCCTCGAGCTCAATCTCCTGGCGACGGCCGGGCTCCTGCCCGATCGAACGTTCCTCCTCCAGATCCCGGTGGAGGGAGCGATGGCCCGCGGCAAGGAGGAGCGCGACCGGATCGAGCGCGAGGGCGGCGCCTTCCTCGCCGATGTCGACCGCGCCTACCGGGAGCTCGCCGGCCTCTTCCAGCAGCGGGTGGTCGTGGTGGACGGGACGAAGAACCCTGAAGATATCGCCCAGGAGATCCGTGGACAGCTTCGAGACCTTCCCTGAGCAGGAGGAGGCGAAGCGGCTCCTCCGTGCGGCGCTTGCGGAGGGGCCGGCGCACGCCTACCTCTTCCACGGTCCCCGCGGAGTGGGCAAGCGGCGGGCCGCGCTCGCGTTCGCCGGCAGCCTGCTCGCCGACGTCGAGCGCGTGGAGCGGCGCGTCCATCCCGACCTCTACGTCCTCGAGCCCCTCGGCGACCAGATCCGCATCGACCCGATCCGCGACCTTCGCCGCGACCTGCACATGCGCCCCTTCGAGGCAGACCGGCGGGTCTACCTGGTCTTCGGGGCAGACCTGATGAACGAGGATGCCGCCGACGCTCTCCTCAAGGATCTCGAGGAGCCGCCGCCCTACGCCGTGGTCGTGCTCGTCGCCGACGAGGTCGGCCTGCTTCCGCCGACGATTCGCTCCCGCTGCCAGCACGTGCCCTTCCGGCGGCTCTCCCAGCGCGCGATCAAAGCCCACCTCGCGCGCCGCGGCCTTGTGGGGGAAGAGCTCGACGCGCTTGCACGCGTTGCCGCGGGTCGCCTCGACCGGGCCGAGCGCCTCCTCGATCCCGAGGCGGGGGTTCGTCGGGGGCGCCTGATCGAGCTGGCCCGCTCCGTCTACCTGGAGCCCGACTTCAACCCTGCCCAGGCCTCGCGGGGCGTTACCGAGCTTGCGCACGAGCGGGCCGCGAGCGCGCGGGCGGCCGCCGAGGAGCAAGCGTCGGGCGAGGAGACGCCGCGCGAGCTCGAGCAGCGCGTCCGCCGGGCCGGTCGCGGCGCCGAGCGCGAGGAGATCCTCGAGGCGCTCGACCTCCTCTCCGGGTGGTACCGCGACCTGGTGGTCGTTGCCGCCGGGGCCGAGAGGGCCGTCCTGAACTCCGATCGCCTGCCCGAGCTCGCTTCCGACGGAGTGCCAGAGCGCTCGCTTCCCGCCCAACGGGCGGCGGAGACGGTCCGCGACGTCTGGCGGTCCTTCGAGTTCAACGTGCAGCCCGCGCTCGCGCTCGAGGCGCTCTTCGTCCGTCTTCGGCGCGAGCTGGGAGGCACACTGTCCGCGTGACTGCTGCCGTCGGAGTCGTCTTTTCGCCGGGAGGCAAGGTCTACTCGTTCGATCCGGGCGTGCTCGAGCTCGCCTGGAACGAGCGGGTCATCTGCCAGACGTCGCGGGGGCAGGAGTACGGCCGCGTCGTGAAGCCGAACCATGAGCTGGAGGCCGAGCCCGAGCTGCCGCTCAAGAGGGTCGTCCGCCGCGCGACCGAGCTGGACGGGGAGACGCACGAGGCCAACCGCCTCGAGGCCCGGCGCGCGATGAGCGTGTTCCGCGAGGTCGCGCGCGATCAGGGGGCGGCGCTGAAGCCCGTCTCGGCGGAGCTCGTCTTCGACGGCTCGCGCTTCGTCTTCTCCTACGAGGCGGAGGAACGCCCTGACGTCGGCCGCCTCCAGGGCGAGCTCCGGCGCCGGCTCCACCGGCGCATCGAGCTGCGCTCCGTTGGCCCGCGCGAGTGCGCGCGGCTCTGCGGCGACCACGGCCTCTGCGGGACGCAGCACTGTTGCCGCCGCTTTCCCTCGCACGAGAAGCCGATCACGCTGCGTATGGCGAAGGACCAGGACCTGCCGATGAGCTCCGGCCGGATCACCGGCCTCTGCGGACGGCTCCGCTGCTGTCTGGCCTTCGAGCACCCGCTCTACCGGAGCTTCCGCGACCGGGCGCCCCGCGTGGGGCGGCAGGTCGAGACTCCGCGGGGCGTCGGCGTCGTCACGGGCTACAGCGTGCTCGAGGACGCGTGCACGGTCGATTTCGAGGGTGGCGCGGCCGCCGAGCTCCCGATCGACGAGTGCCGGGAGGTCGCATGAGCCCTGTGAGGGAGGTGTAAATCCGCCTTTCCGGGCCTTGTGAGATGGCCCGGGAGCGCCGACAATCCATCCATGGCCGTCGCCCACGAAGCCCAGGCCTCGAGCGCCGTCCGCCTGGAGCCGGCCGCCAGCGCGGCGGCGGAGCGCCTCTTCCAGCAACACTCCGGCTGGATCTACGGCTACTGCCTCCGCTACCTGCGCTCGCCCGAGGAGGCGGAGGACGCCCTCCAGGCGACGTACCTCAACGCGTGCCGGAGCCTCAAGGGGGGTTTCGTGCCGCGCGCCGACTCGGCCTGGCTCCTCAGGGTCGCGCACAACGTCTGCATCACGCGACTACGTTCCTCGGGGCGGCGCGCCCGGCTCGAGTGGATCCAGGACCGCGAGGTGCTGGAGGAGACGGTCGCCGCTCCCGAGCGGACCGCCGACGAGCTGATCCTGCTGCCGGAGGCGCTTGCGACGCTGCCCGAGCAGCAGCGCCGGGCGATCCTCCTGCGCGAGTGGCAGGGTCTCTCCTACCGCGAGGTCGCTGACGAGCTCGGCCTCACGCAGTCGGCCGTCGAGACGCTGATCTTCAGGGCCCGGCGCTCGCTCGCCTCGGCGCTCGAGGACCCCGCTGCCCGCCGCCCGCGGGCGCTGCACGGGCTCAACCTCGGCGGCCTCGGCGCCGCGCTCAAGTCGCTCCTCGCCGGAGGTGTCGGCGTCAAGGCGGCGGCGACCGTGGCCGTCGCGGCGACGGCGACCGCCGTCGCGCTCGACCCCGTGGGCTGGCATGGAAGCGCCGCACCCGACTCGGCTCCGAAGTCCGCTGCCACTGCCGCCCCTGCAGCTCCCTTCGCGGCCTCACAAGGGGCGGAGGCATCCGTCGAGCACCGCGAGCTCGCGACCTCGTTCGCTTCCACCGCCGCCGTCGCGCGCGGTCGCGTGGCCGCGAGAGGAGAGCGTGCGGACGAGGCCCGACGCGGCGCGAACGGCAAGGGCAGGGCCTTCGGCCACGAGCGGGCGGCGAAGGGCAAGGCCAAGGGCAAGAAGGCCGAGAGCCGCAGCGAGCGGGGCGACTCGAAGGGCGTGTCCTCTTCCAGGGGCGAGTCCTCGCGGCCGGAGTTCGCAGGCACCGGCGGCCCGCCGCC
>DASQWP010000229.1:0-2155 GCA_035640195.1 Gaiellaceae bacterium
CATGTTCCTCTACGGCTTCGTCGCCCTGGCCGTCGCGATCAACGTCGTCGGCTACTGGTTTTCGGACCGGCTTGCGCTGAAGGCGAGCCGGGCGCAGCCGGTCGAACCTGGGACGAACCCGGAGCTCGAGGCGATGGTGCAGGATCTCGCGCAGCGCGCGCAGGTTCCTGTGCCGCGCCTGTTCACGATCCCCTCGGAGCAGCCGAACGCCTTCGCGACCGGTCGCAACCCGGAGCACGCGGCCGTCGCGGTCACAGGTGGCCTGCTCCAGCACCTGCCGGCCGACCAGGTCAAGAGCGTCCTTTCGCACGAGTTCGGCCACATCAAGAACCGCGACATCCTCGTCTCCTCGATCGCCGCGATGGTCGCGGGCGCGATCGCCGCGATCGCCAATCTCCTCCAGTTCTCGCTCCTCTTCGGAGGAGACGACGAGGACTCAGGCGCGCTCGGCTGGATCGGGCTCCTGGGAACGATCCTCTTCGCGCCGCTCGCCGCCTCGCTTCTCCAGCTCGCCGTCTCGCGGCAGCGTGAGTACCTCGCCGATGCGACCGGAGCCGGGTTTCTCGGCCGCGCGTCGCCGCTCGCGGATGCGCTCGAAACGCTCGAACGCCGCGCGCAGACCTCGCCGCACGAGGTCAACCCGGCGACGGCGTCGCTCTACATCGTCAACCCGCTGCGGAGGCAGGGCGTCGCGACGCTCTTCTCGACCCACCCTCCGGTCGCCGAGCGCGTACGGAGGCTCCGGGCGCTCGATGGCGATCAGACGTTGCGAGTCGTCGCGGAGCGAGTCGCGGGAGTGTAGGAACCGACCGAAGGAGACGAGATGCCGCCACTCATTTCCCGGGGCTTTCGCGGCCGCCGCGACGACGCGCCGGCGGGCCGCGTGCCGCCCGGCCAGTACCTGACGAGAGACTTTCCCGTCCTCTCCGCCGGCCCGACGCCGCACACGCCGCTCGAGCAGTGGGACTTCTCGATCGTCGGCGAGGTCGACGAGCCGCGCCGCTGGACGTGGGAGGAGTTCCGCGCGCTGCCGAGCGAAGAGGTCACCGTCGACATCCACTGCGTGACCAAGTGGTCGAAGCTCGACACCGTCTGGCAGGGCGTCTCGGTCGACACCTTGCTCGACGGCGTCGAGACGTCGGCGGAGTACGTCGTCCAGTACTGCGACGGCGGCTACACGACCAACCTGCCGCTCGAAGACGTCACAGGCGGAAAGGCGTGGGTCGCCTTCGGCTACGACGGCGAGCCGCTCGACCCCGAGCACGGCGGCCCCGCGCGCATGCTCGTCCCGCACCTCTACTTCTGGAAGAGCGCCAAGTGGATGCGCGGTCTGCAACTCCAGACGTACGACGAGCCGGGCTTCTGGGAAGTGAACGGGTACCACAACTACGGCGACCCGTGGCAGGAACAGCGGTACTGGGGCGACTGACCTGGCTGATCGCCGAGGTCGTCGACATCGTCACGGAGACGCCGCGGGTCAAGACGCTCGCCCTCGACGTCCCGGGTTGGCCGGGACATCGCGCAGGGCAGCACGTCGACCTGCGTCTCACGGCCGAGGACGGCTACCAGGCGCAGCGCAGCTATTCGATTGGGTCGGCGCCCGATGGCACGCGCGTCGACCTCACCGTCGAGCGCCTCGACGACGGCGAGGTCTCCCCGTACCTGACCGACGAGCTCCGGCGGGGCGACCAGATCGAGCTCCGTGGCCCCGTCGGCGGCTACTTCGTCTGGGAGCCTTCACAGGGCGGGCCGCTTCAGCTCGTCGCCGGTGGCTCGGGCGTTGTGCCGTTGATGGCGATGATCCGCACGCGCGACGCTGCCGCGAGCGACGCCGAGACGCGGCTCCTACTGTCGTCGCGCGGCTGGGACGACGTCATCTACCGCGACGAACTCGAGCGGCTCCGCGGTGACGGCCTCGCGGTCGTCCACACGCTGACCCGGTCGCAGCCGCCAGGCTGGACCGGCTACGCGCGCCGCGTGGACGCCCAGATGCTCGCCGCAGTCGGCCCGAGCCCGGCCCAGCTGCCGCGCGTCTACGTCTGCGGTCCGACGCCGTTCGTCGAGGCTGTCGCCGAGGCGCTCGTGCAGCTCGGGCACGAGCCGCACCGCGTCAAGACCGAGCGCTTCGGACCGACGGGAGGCTGAGAGATGGACG
>DASQWP010000230.1:0-5796 GCA_035640195.1 Gaiellaceae bacterium
GCGAGCGCCGTGGTGATCGGCGGAGGGATCGTCGGCTCGAGCATCGTGGGGCATCTGGCGGGGCTCGGCTGGCGCGACCTCGTCCTGGTCGACAAGGGGCCGTTCCCCAACCCCGGCGGCTCGACTGGCCACGCCTCGAACTTCATCTTCCCGGTCGACCACTCGAAGGAGATGACGGAGCTGACCCTCGACTCGATGCGACAGTACAGCGACGCGGGCGTGCTGATCGAGTGCGGCGGCATCGAGGTGGCGCGGACGGAGGAGCGAATGGAGGAGCTGCGGCGGCGCATGGGATCGGCGACGTCGTGGGGCGTCGACGGAAGCCGCCTCGTCACCCCTGCGGAGGTGAAGGAGCTCGTCCCGTACATCGCCGAGTCCATCTTGCTCGGCGGCTTCTACACGCCGTCCGTGGCCGTCGTCGACTCGCTTCGCTTCGGGACGATCATGCGCGAGCGCGCGCGCGAGGACGGTGCGGCGCAGGTCTTCGCGAGCACGGAGGTGCTCGGGATCGACGTCGAGCGCGGGCGGGTGAAGCGCGTTCGCACCTCTCGGGGCGACGTCGAGACGGACGTCGTCGTCGTCGCGTGCGGCGTCTGGTCGCCCAGCCTCGCGCGAATGGCGGGCGCGGCGATCCCGCTCACGCCGGCGGTCCACCAGATGATCGACGTCGGTCCTGTGCCGCGCTTCCTGGCGTCGGAGAGGGCGGTCGAGTTCCCGATCGTCCGCGACATGGACGCGAACATGTACGAGCGCCAGGACGGTCAGGGGCTCGAGATCGGCTCCTACGCGCACCGGCCGATCCTGTACGACCCCGACGAGATCCCCTCGCTCGAGGAGGCGGCGCTGACGCCGACGGAGCTCCCGTTCACGCAGGAGGACTTCGAGCCCCAGCTCGAGCAGGCGCTGGAACTCATGCCGGAGATCCTTGGCGACGAGTCCGTCGGCATCAAGTACGCGATCAACGGCCTCCTCTCCCTGACGCCGGACGGCCTGCCGATCCTCGGCGAGACCCCCGAGGTCAAGGGACTCTGGTCGGCGGCGGCGGTTTGGGTGAAGGAAGGCCCTGGCGTCGGCCGCGCCGTGGCTGAGTGGATGACGCGCGGCGAGTCCGAGATCGACCTCCAGGCCTCCGACGTAGCGCGCTTCTACGAGGAGCAGAAGACGGCCGAGCACGTCAAGGCTCGCGCGGCCGAGGGGTTCAACAAGACGTACGGGATCGTCCATCCCGGCGAGCAGTGGGAGTCGAACCGCCGGGTGCGCGTCTCGCCGTTCTACGAGCGCGAGGAGGAGCTCGGCGCCGTCTTCTTCGAAGCCGCCGCGTGGGAACGGCCGCACTGGTACGAGTCGAACGCCGGCCTCGTCGAGGAGTACGGGGTCGAGGGGCGAGAGCACGAGTGGGACGCACGATGGTGGTCGCCGATCATCAACGCCGAACACCTCGCGATGCGCGACCGCGCGGCCATGTTCGACCTGACCGCGTTCTGCATCTTCGAGGTCGTCGGCCCCGGCGCGCTCGACGTCGTACAGACGGTCGCCATGCGTCAGATGGACGTCGCCCACGGGCGCGTCGTCTACACCCCGGTGCTCGCGCCGAGTGGCGGCTTCAAGTCCGATCTCACGATCATGCGCGTCGACGACGAGACGTTCCGCGTCGTCACCGGCGGCGCGCACGGGATGGCGGACATGAAGTGGTTCGCCGACCACCTGCCCGAGGACGGCTCGGCGCGGATCGTCGACCGGACGCGCGAGATCTGCACGCTCGGCCTCTGGGGGCCGCGGGCGCGCCACCTCCTCGCGAGCGTGACGAGCGACGACGTCTCGAACGAGGGCCTGCCGTTCGCGCGCTTCGCGACCATCTCCGTCGACGGAATGGACGTGGTCGCGTCGCGGATTTCCTACGTCGGCGACCTCGGCTGGGAGCTGTACGCGCAGACGGCGGAAGGCCGCCGCCTCTGGGACACGATCTGGGAGGCCGGTCGCTCGCACGGCGTCGTCCCCGCCGGCATCGGCGTCTACGGCACGACGGGGCGGCTCGAGAAGTGCTACCGGGCGTTCGGGTTCGAGCTCGACGCCGACTACGACGTCATCGAGGCCGCCATGGCGTGGGGCGCCGTGAAGGAGCAGGACTTCGTCGGCAGGGAGGCACACGTCTCGCACCGCGAATCGGAGCCGGTCGCGACGCTCTGCACGCTGACGATCGACGACCACACGAAGAGCGGCGTCAAGCGATACCCGCTGGGCCGCGAGCCGGTCACGACGCGGGACGGCACGCCGCTCACGGACGCGAAGGGGCGGCGCTCGTACGTGACGAGCGCCGGCGCCGGGCCGTCGGTCGGACGGCATCTGGTCATGTCGTACCTGCCGTCCGAGTACGCCGCCGAAGGGGAGCAGCTGGCGGTCCGGTACATGAACGAGCTCTACCCGGCCACGGTCGCCGTCGTCGGCTCGAGGCCGATCTTCGACCCCGGGAATGCGAGGATCCGCTCACGAGGATCCTCGTCTGCGTCAAGCGCGTTCCCGTGACGGGCGGCCGCATGGTCCTGACCGAGGACGAGCAGGCGCTCGAGACACGCCACCTCGGCTTCACGATCAACCTGCACGAGGAGTGCGCCGTCGAAGAGGCGACGCGGCTCGCGGAGGCGAACGGCGGCGACGCGGTTGTGCTGACGCTCGGTCCCCCGGAGGCGGAGGAGCAGATGCGCGACGCGCGCTCGACGACGGCGTCCGCTCGACTGGGACCGAGCTGCGCGTTGTCGACGTCTCGACGCTGCTCGCGGAGTCGCTCGACGGCCGCGCCTGACGCGGCGACGCGTTCTCAGAGGCCGAAGACGACCGTCTTCGTTTCGGTGAACGTCTCCAGCGGGAAGCGCCCGCCGACACGGCCAACCCCCGACTGCGAGCCGGCGCGGCCCCCGAACGGCAGGTGGCTCTCCCAGTAGTTCGAGGACTCGTTGACGTTCACCCAGCCGCTCCGCACCGCCTCCGCGAAGCGGAGCCCGCGTGCGAGGTCGCGCGTCCAGACGGCGCTCAGCAGGCCGTACGGCGACGAGTTCGCGATCTGGAGGGCTTCCTCGTCCGAACGGATCGTCGTGATCGGGACGACGGGGCCGAACGTCTCCTCGCGCGCGACCTCCATCTCCTCAGTGACGTCGTCGAGTACGGTCGCCTGCCAGTAGAGCTCTGTCGGGAAGCCCCCCGCGCGCGCTCCGCCGACGAGTACCTGCGCGCCGCGGTCGACGGCGTCGGCGACGTGGCGGTCCACCTTGCCGGCGGTGGGCTCGTTGTTCATCGGCCCCATCGTCGTCGCGGCGTCGAACGGATCGCCGAGACGCACCTCGCGGCCGACGGCCTCGTGAAGGCGCTCGACGAACTCGTCGTGCACCCGCTCGTGGACGAGGAAGCGCTCGCCCGCCGTGCAGCTCTGGCCGGCGCAGAGGAACGCGGCGCCGATCGTCGCCGCCGCCGCGGCCCCGACGTCGGCGTCGTCGAGCACGACGAGCGGCCCGTTGCCGCCCATCTCGAGCAGGAGCGCCTTCCCCGCCGCGCGCTCCGAGACCGTGTGACCGGTGGCGACTGAGCCGACGAAGCCGACCGCATGCGTGCCTGGGTTAGCGGCGACCTCGTCGCCGACGACGGGGCCCGGTCCGGTCACGAGGTTGAACGCCCCCGGCGGGAGCTCCGCGTCGACGACGCACTCGGCGAGCTTCACGGCGCACACCGACGTGGTCGGGGCGGGGACCCAGACGACGGCGTTCCCGGCCGCGAGCGCCGGCGCGAGGACCTCGGCCGGCATCGTGTACGGCCAGTTCCACGGCGTGATCACTCCGACGACGCCGCGAGGGACGCGATAGGCGAGCACGCGCTTGCCGGCGTCGACGGAGGGCGGCATCGACCCCTCGAGCCGCGTCGCGTCGGCGGCCGCCATGCGCCAGTAGCGGACGAGCTCGTCGACCTCGTCGTACGCCTCCGCGCGGAGCGGCTTGCCCTGGTCGAGCGTGAGCGTGCGCGCGAGGTCGTCGCGCCGCTCCTCGACGAGCTCGGCGATCCGCTCCATCGCTGCCGCCCGCTCGAACGCCGACGTCGCCGCCCAGCCGCGCCACGCCGCGTTCGCCGCTGCGATCGCGCTGCGAGCGTCCTCGCGCGTGCCCTCCGGCACCGTCCCGAGCGACTCGCCGTTCGCCGGGCTGGTCGCCTCCGTGCGCGCGCCGGACTGCGACGGGCGCCACTCCCCCGCGACGAACATCGCGTAGTCGCGTATCGCCGTGCTCACCGCGCGGGGGCCACTCCGCGCCGATGTCGGTAGAAATCGAAGTCCTCGGGAGCGGCCGGGGTGTTGCCGAGCACGAGGTCGCACGCCTTCTCGGCCACCATCATCGTCGGCGCGTAGATGTTGCCGTTGGGGACGAACGGAAAGACGGACGCGTCGATGACGCGGAGCCCGTCGAGCCCGCGAACGCGCAGCGTGCGCGGATCGACGACTGCGAGCTCGTCCGTCCCCATGCGGCACGTGCAGGAGGGATGGAGCGCGGTCTCCGCGTCCCGCGCGACCCAGGCGAGCACCTCCTCGTCGCTCGCGACCGACGGCCCCGGCGAGACCTCACCGCCGTCGAGGTCGGCGAATGCGGACTGGCCGAGGATCGTCCGTGCATGCTGGATCGCCTCCACCCACTCGCGCCGGTCCTGCTCCGTCGAGAGGTAGTTGAACCGAAGCGCCGGGTGCACGCGGGGATCTCGGGACTTCAGCTTCACCCACCCGCGCGCGTCGGACGTCATCGGCCCGATGTGCACCTGGTAGCCGTGTCCGCCCGCCGGCTGCGACCCGTCGTAGCGGATGGCGATCGGCAGGAAGTGGAACATGAGGTTCGGGTAGGCGACCTCGTCGTTCGAGCGGATGAAGCCGCCGGCCTCGAAGTGATTCGACGCCCCCGGACCCGCATGGAAGAGCAGCCACTGGAGACCCACCCAAGGCCGGTTCCGCCACTTGTAAGCCGGCGCGACCGAGACGGGCCGCCTCGCCCGGTGCTGCACGTAGACCTCGAGGTGGTCCTGCAGGTTCTCCCCGACGCCGGGGAGGTCGTGCACGGCCTCGACCCCGAGCGCGCGCAGCTCCTCGGCGTTCCCGACGCCCGAGAGGAGCAGGAGCTGCGGGGAGTTGATCGCGCCGCCGCAGAGGACCACCTCGTGGGCCCGCACCGTCTCGCCGCCCACCTCGACGCCGACCGCGCGCGTCCCCTCGAACACGACCCGGGTGACGAACGCGCGCGTGCGCACCTCGAGGTTCGGCCGTCGCAGCACCGGATGCAGGTACGCGCGCGCCGCGCTCAGGCGCCGTCCCCGGAGGATGTTGCGGTCGAAGGGCGCGAATCCCTCTTGCTTGTAGCCGTTCACGTCCTCGGTCAGCGCGTGCCCAGCCTGCTGCACCGCCTCGAAAAATGCGTCGAAGAGCGGCCCCTTCGCCGGCCCGCGCTCGAGCACGAGCGGCCCGTCGTGCCCGCGGTAGGGGTCGTCGCCCCGGGCGGCGAGGCAGTTCTCCATCCGCTTGAAGTAGGGGAGGCAGTGCGCGTAGCTCCACTCCTCCAGCCCCGGCTCGACGGCCCACCGCTCGTAGTCGAGCGGGTTCCCGCGCTGGAAGATCATTCCGTTAATCGAACTCGACCCGCCGAGCACCTTTCCGCGCGCGTGGTAGATGCGGCGGCCGCCCATGGAGGGCTCCGGCTCCGACTCGTACTTCCAGTCGTAGAAGCGGCTTCCGATCGGGAACGAGAGCGCCGCCGGCATGTGGATGAAGACGTCGAA
>DASQWP010000231.1:0-3716 GCA_035640195.1 Gaiellaceae bacterium
GCTTCACGACGGACATGGGCGAGTCGTCTGCAAACCAGATCTGGAACGTGCACCTGCTCGGCGACTACCTCGACGGGACGATCGTGAAGCCGGGCGAGACCTTCTCGTACAACGAGCAAGTCGGCCCGCGCACCATCGAGCGCGGCTTCCGCGAGGGGCAGATGATCTTCGGCGGCGTCCTCATTCCCTCGATCGGCGGCGGCGTCTGCCAGACGGCGACGACGATCTTCAACGCCGCCTTCGAAGCGGGCCTTCCGATCAAGAATCGGATCAACCACTCCTTCTACATCAGCCACTATCCCGTCGGGCGCGACGCGACGGTCTCGTGGGGCGGGCCCGACCTGGTCTTCAAGAACGACCTCGACAACGCCGTCCTCATCAAGGTGAGCTATACGGACGCGACGTTCACCGTCTCGTTCTACGGGACGAAGCAGGGCCGCAAGGTCGTCTCCACGACGAGCGAGCCGACGAACTACACGACGCCGAGGCTCCAGTACGCCGTCGACCCGTCCGCTCCGCCGAAGTCGCTTCGTCACGCCGGCGGCGGCGGCCCGGGCTTCGACGTGAACGTACACCGCGAGGTCTACGAGCGGGGCAAGCTAATCCGGGAGGACAACTTCTTCACGCGCTACGTCCCCCAGAATCCGACCGCGATCTACGGTCCCGGACGCGAGCCGCCCGGCGACTTCTTCTACCTGCCGGCGAGCGGGTAGAGTGCCGCCCGCATGAGGCCCGACGCGGCGACGCTCCGGCTCGCAGTCTTCCCTCGCACGGGGCTCCTGACGGACGCCGTCCTCGTCACCGCGGGTGCGGCGCTGGTGGCGGTCTGTGCGCAGTGGGAGATCCACCTGGGCTTCACTCCCGTGCCGCTCACCGCCCAGACGTTCGCCGTGCTGCTCGTCGGCGCCTCCCTGGGCGCCGCCCGCGGCGGCGCGAGCCTCCTCCTCTACTTCGCCGTCGGGCTCCTCGGCGCGCCGGTCTTCGCCGGGAGCGAAGGTGGCTGGGAGTGGGTGGAGGGCGCGACGGGCGGCTACCTCGTCGGCTTCATCGTCGCGGCGGCGGCCACCGGCTACCTCGCGGAGCGCCGCTGGGACCGCCGCTTCTCCTCGGCGCTCGCGGCGATGCTGATGGGCAGCGTCGTCATCTACCTCTTCGGTCTCCCTTGGCTCGCGCACGTCGCCGACCTCGGCCCGCAGGAGACGTTCGAGGCGGGCCTCTATCCCTTCGTCGTCGGAGACCTTCTCAAGCTCTATCTGGCCGGTGCCTTGCTGCCCCTGGCCTGGCGGACCGTCGAGCGTTTTCGCGGTCGCGCGTAGGGCCGTTTGCGCCCGGGCCCGCCGGGTACATGGGCGCCGGGAAACGAACAGGAGGGAGCTTCCATGTCCCGCATCGAGGCATCTGTCGAGGTCGACGTCCCGGTTTCGACGGCATACAACCAGTGGACGCAGTTCGAGGAGTTTCCACGCTTCATGGACAACGTGGAGTCGGTCACCCAGATCGACGACACCCACCTGCGCTGGGTCGCCGAGGTCAGCGGCTCGCGCCACGAGTGGGAGGCGGAGATCTCCGAGCAGCGACCCGACGAACGCGTCGCGTGGCACGCGACGGACGGCAAGTCGAACGGCGGCGTCGTCACGTTTCACCGGCTCGACGAGGGCCGCACGCAGGTCATGGTGCAGATGGACTACGAGCCCGAGGGCCTGAAGGAGAGCCTCGGAAGCGCGCTCGGCTCCGACGAGCGTCTCGTCAAGGCCGACCTCCAGCGCTTCAAGGAGCTGGTCGAAGGCCGCGGCGTCGAGAGCGGCGCCTGGCGCGGCGAGGTCGACCGGGGCGAGCGCGTCCGCTAGCACCGCAGGCCGGGGGCGGGCGCCAGGGGACGGTGCCCGCCCCTCTTCATTTCTGCTTCGGCGCGAGCCCTACTGCGCGTCGGCCTTGGCCGGCTCGGCAGGGGTCTCGGCGCAGCGGCGCTCGTAGCAGGTGACGACGGTCGCCACCGCCTCCGCGGCGTCGTCCGTGACGACGAGGAGCCGCTCGTCCTCCGGAGAGATCATCCCCTCCGCGAGCAGGCGCTCCTGGATCCAGCCCACGAGGCCGGCCCAGTAGCCCGAGTCGAAGAGGACGACGGGGAAGTTCGAGATCTTGCCCGTCTGGATCAACGTCAGCGCCTCGAAGAGCTCGTCGAGCGTGCCGAAGCCGCCGGGAAAGATGACGAACCCCTCGGCGGCCTTCACGAACATGGTCTTGCGCACGTAGAAGTGACGGAAGGTGAGGCTGACGTCGAGATACACGTTCGATTCCTGCTCGTGCGGGAGGACGATGTTGAAGCCGACCGAGAGGCCGCCTCCATCGCGCGCGCCTCTGTTCGCGGCTTCCATGACGCCGGGGCCGCCGCCCGTGACGACCGCGAATCCCGTGCGTGCGAAGCGCCGTCCGACGTCGCGTGCCGTCTCGTAGGCGTGATGCCCCTCGCGCACTCGGGCGGAGCCGAAGATGGAGACGGCCGGCTCCGGTAGCCGGGCGACGGCGTCGAAGCCCACCCGGAACTCGTCGGCGATGCGCCGGACGTGCAGGCGGTCGGCGCCGTCCGTGCTCTCGAGGATGCGCCGGTCTTCCACGAAGGGATCGTAGCCCCCGCAGGTGAGGCGCAAACTGGCCGACCGGCCAGGTGACTTGCGAGGTCGCCTGGAACTCAATGGAAAGGAGGAGGCCGGGTCGCAGCACGCCATGTGCGCGTCCCACTACGAAAGGGAGAGAGATGACAGGGAGGGAGCGCAGGTGGAAGCTCGTCGGCTTGCTCGCGTTCGGGATGGCGATCGGCGTGACGATGAGTGCGACTCCGGCGGTGAGCCACGTCTCCGGCTGGGCTCACAACTGGAATGAGCACATCAAACCGAAGGCCGACGCCCGGTACGCGAATGCGGTCAGGGGCACGGACAAGGCTCGGAACTCAGACAACCTCGACGGGCAGGACTCCTCGAAGTTCCTGCCGGCGGCTTCCTACACCGTCGTCGGAGATTGGACGCTCGGCGTCTCGGACCCGCGCACCAACGGCAAGAAGGCAGAACTTTCGTGTGATCCTGGCGATCTGCTCCTCAACGGGGGCTATCTCACCGGTTCCGTCAACAACCCGAATCACTTCCAGGGCTCCTGGAAGAGCGGCAATACATGGCGGGTCGAGTGGTGGGTGACAGGTGGAGGGTCGGGTGGCTACGTCGGGCTCGTCGTGACCTGTCTCGACACGGCGCCTCCGGCGCACGGGGCGGTCGCGGCACGGCCGGTCGGACGCGCGGTTTCCGACTGACGTCTCCTCGCCGCAGGCCCACTTCGGCCGGGCAGGCCGGGAGCTACGAACCCCTCCCGACCCACTCCTCGCCGCCCTCGTAGACTTCCTTCTTCCAGAGGGGCACCTCGGCCTTCAGCGTGTCGATCGCCTCCTTGCAGGCGGCGAGCGCGTCCTCTCGATGCGGCGCGGAGACTGCAATCGCCACGCTGACCTCGCCGATCCCGACCCGGCCGACGCGATGGGTGATGGCGACCTCGGAGAGGTCGTACTTCTCATGCAGTGCCTCGGCGATCTCCACCATGAGCTTCTCGGCCATGCCTTCGTAGGCCTCGTACTCGAGTGCGATGACCTCGCGGCCGCGCGATTGCGAGCGCACCGTGCCCTGGAACGTCGCCACCGCGCCCGCGCGGTCGTCGGCGACCTCGGCGATAAC
>DASQWP010000232.1:0-9921 GCA_035640195.1 Gaiellaceae bacterium
TCCTCCGGAGCCGCCGCGTCCGCGGCGCGAGTGGCCCAAGTTTCCGTGGGGCCTCGTCGCACTGGGGCTCGCGATCGTGGCAGTGCTCGTGGGCGTCGACCGGTTTCGCGACTTCCTGCCCTCGTTCGACAACCCGTTCGCGTCGGAGACGATCGATCGCAGCCCCCCGGCCGTTCTCCAGTCGATCCAGGACATCGGCGAGTACCGGGCGGTCACCGGTCACTTCGAGCAGATCGTCGACCTGCACCGGGATACGGGCCTCCCGGACGCGCTGCTCGGAGAGCGAACGCTCTTCGTCGCGGTCGGGAGCGTCGATGCAGGCGTCGACTTCTCCGCGCTGGACGAGGACGCCGTGGAGATCACCGACGACCGCCGCTCGGCGACGATCATGCTTCCGCCCGCACAGCTCTACGACCCCGAGCTCGATCTCGGGGAGAGCTACACGTACGACCGCGAGGAGGGGCTCTTCAACGAGATCGGCGGGCTCTTCTCGGACGACTCGGCCGACGAGGAGGTCTACCGCCTGGCGGAGCAGAGGCTTGCCGACGCGGCCGCCTCCGAGGACACCGGCCTCGTGGAGCGGGCGGAGGCGAACACGCGCGAGATGCTCGAGAGCCTGCTGCGCTCGCTCGGCTTCACGAGGGTCGTCGTCGAGTTCGAGTAGCCGATCGGACAGAGCCTAGGATTCGCGGATGCGCGGATCGAGCAGCGCGTAGACGATGTCCGCCGCCAGGTTGAGGACGATGATCACGATCGTCGTGAGCACGGTGGCTCCGAGCACGAACGTGTAGTCCCGGGCCGCCACGGCGGCGACGAAGTAGCGGCTGACCCCCGGCACCGAGTAGATCGTCTCGATCACGAACGCCCCCGTCACGAGGAAGCCGAGCAGCGGAGCCGCCACGGTGACGGCCGGGATGAGCGAATTGCGGAGCGCGTGCGTTACGACGACGCGGCTGGATCGCAGGCCCTTGGCCCGCGCCGCACGCACGTAGTCCTCCTGGAGGGTCTCGAGCATCGCCCCCCGGACGATGCGGGTGAGGTAGGCCATGGGAAGCATGGCCAGCGTCAGCGAGGGGAGGAGCTTGTGCCGCCAGCTCGCCCAGCCGTTGGTCGGGAGCCAGCCGAGCTTGACCGACACGAGGTAGACCAACATGGTCGCGAGGAGGAAGTTGGGGACGGCGAAGCCGATGCTCGAGAGGAGCCTGACGCAGTAGTCGACGGCCGTGTTCGGCCGCAGGGCCGCGAAGACCGCCGCGGGCACGCCGAGGAGGATCGCCCAGGCGAGAGCGAGGAGCCCGAGCTCGATCGAGTTCGGAGCCGTCTCCCGGATGAGCTCGTTGACGGTCTCGTTGCGAAACGCGAGCGACGGCCCGAAGTCGAAGGTGACGACGCCCTCGAGGAAGTTCACGTACTGCTCGTACCAGGGGAGGTCGAGCCCGTAGCGCCTTGCGAGGTTGTTCTCGATCGCCTCCGGTTGGAAGTCGCCGTATTTCGTCCAGCCCCCGCCGGGCGTGGTGAGCCCGAGGAGCGGGCCGTGCCTGAACGGGTTGCCGCCGATCGCGCGCATGAGGAAGAAGATCATCGTGACGGCGACAAAGATCACGGGAATCGTCCACAGGACCCGCCGTAAGACAAACGTCGCCATCAGGAACGCCGCCCCGAGGCGCGGGCCTTCTTCGTCCGGTTCCCGCACACGGACATCGCGCACCACTTGCTGGAGAGGTTCTTCGAGCGGTCGTAGAAGACCCAGAAGCAGACCTCGCGCCGGCACGCCTTGAGTCGCGGCCACGTTCCCGCCGCCATGGTCGTGTAGGCGACAGCGAGAACGCGCCCCAGGGCTCCGTCGAGGCCGGAGGCGCTCGGGGCGAGGGCGAGCCGGTCGTCGGGCGCGAACCTGAGCGAGAGGTGCGCAGCCCGCGCGGCGCGCTCGAGCGTCGCGTGCGCCTCGGGGTCGCGGGTGCCGCCGTTGTTCTCCAGCAGCAGCGAGCGGAGCGCCTCGCGGACGTCCAGGGCCTGGCGCACGTCGGCGTCGCCGAGGGGGGCGGCGTCGCCGGCGAGCGCTCCGATGCGGACGAGCAGGTCGCGGACGTCGTCCGGGGCGACGAGCTCCTCGTGGGCATTCTCGATGTCCAGGGTGTTGACGAACGCCTGCACCATGCGCAGCGGCTCCGGCGCCGGCGACCGCCCTCCCGGATCAGGAAGCATGGAACCACTGTACATAGTTTGCCGGAGCCACAGAGGCCGCTTTCTCGCACGATATCCCGTACCTGCGACCGGCAAAACCTCTTAGCAGGTTCTAACCGGTGTCGCGGCGCGCTCCCCGTAGACTTCCGCCTGCCTTGATTCGCGAGGCGGAGCTGATCCAGACGGAGAGCGGCCTCGTTCCGGAGGGCGACGGCTGGTTCGTCGTCAACGCGCGCGACGCCCGCTGGGGCCACACCCAGGACATGGGCTCATGGGTCGCATTCGAGGGGGACGCCCGCTTTCGCGACCTCGGGATCAACGTGGCCGTGATCAGGCCGGGGCAGCCGAGCGCCATGTACCACGCCGAGAACTCGCAGGAGGACTTCCTCGTCCTGTCCGGCGAGTGCATCCTCCTCGTCGAGGGGCAGGAGCGCCGGCTGAAGCCCTGGGATCTGGTGCACTGCCCTCCCTGGACCGAGCACGTCTTCGTCGGCGCGGGGGAGGGCCCGTGCGTCATCGTCATGGTCGGCGCACGGCAGGCGGACAGGGACGGGGTGCGCTGCCCGGCGAGCGCGGTCGCTCAGAAGCACGGCGCGGGGGTCTCCCGCGAGACGTCCTCGGCGCGGGAGGCCTACGCTCCGTTCGCGCCCGTGGAGGAGGGCGCGTACCGCGAAGGAGACTTGCCCGGTTAGGCGGCGGGACGGACGAAGAGCCCGGAGGCGGCCTTCTCCCCGATCGCCCGCTCGTCCCCGTCGAGCGCCACGGAGAACTGCCCGGCGGCCGGCTGCGCCTTGCGGAGCTCGAGCTTCGTGCCGGGGACGAAGCCCTCGTCGTAGTACCAGTGCAGCAGGTCGCCGTCGTGCTCGGCGAGCCGGACGATCTCGGCGCGCGAGCCCGGCTCGAGCTCGTTCAAGGGCTTCAGCTCGCGGTTCTCCGCCTGCTCGAAGTTCGTGTCGACGGGCCACCCGTGCGGGCAGCGCTCCGGCTGGCCGAGCTGCCTGGCGATCCGCTCGACCATGTCGTCCGTGAACGTGTTGCCGAGCATGTCCGCTCCCTCGTGAGCCTCGGCCGCCGTGTAGCCCATGAAGTCGGTGAGGAGGCGCTCGATGATGCGGTGCCGCCGAACGACGCGTTCGGCGATCTCCGTGCCCTTGGCGGTGAGGATGGCCTCCTTATGATCCCCTCGCTCGACGAGGCCCTCGCCCTCCAGCCGCTTGAGCATCTCGCCCGCCGAGGCGCGGGAGACCCCCAGCATCTCTGCCACGCGCACCGCGAGCGTGGAGGAGCCCTTCGTCTCGGGCCGGTACTCCCCGATGGGGAAGGCCAGGAAGTAAATGGTCTCGAGATAGTCGTCTACGGAGTGCCCAGCCGCCATCGCGGCGAGAATCTTACCCGTGCCCCGGTACGCGTCCGTCTTCCCGCTCGTCTCCGGGCGAGCGGTCTCCAAGCCTTTCACGTACCTCGCCGACGGGCTCGTGAAGGGGTCGGTCGTCTCGATCCGCTTCGGACGAGCGCGCCGCCGAGGCGTGGTCGTCGGCCTCGAGGACGAGGTGCCGCCCGAGATCAAGCCGGTTGCGGTCGAGCGGGTGCTCGGTGCGATCCCACCTGCGCTCGTCGACCTCGCGCTCTGGCTCGCCGACTACTACGGATCGACACCGGCCCGGGCGCTCTCGCTCGTGGCGCCGGAGCTACCCGCCCGCCGGGCGGGCGCAGCACGGCGGCAGCGGCCCGCCGAGCTCCCGGGCGAGGCCGAGCCGGAGCGGTTGACGGAGTCGCAGGCACGCGCGCTCGGGCGCATCACGGACAAGCTCGGGAAGGGCGGCGCGTTCCTACTCTACGGCGCAACCGGAAGCGGCAAGACCGAGGTCTACCTGCGGGCCTGCGCGGAGGCGCTCGGATGTGGGCTCGACGCAATCGTGCTCGTTCCGGAGATCGCGCTCACGCCCCAGGCGCTCGGCCGCTTCCGGTCACGCTTCGGCGAGCGCGTCGCCGTCCTCCACTCGGGCCTGACCGAGGCCGAGCGGCGCGACGAGCGCGAGCGCATCGCGGCCGGAGAGGCGCGCGTCGTGGTGGGGGCGCGCTCGGCCGTCTTCGCCCCGGTGCGGCGGCTCGGTCTCGTCTGCGTGGACGAGGAGCAGGATGCCTCCTACAAGCAGGAGTCCGATCCCCGCTACGACGCGCGCACGGTCGTGGCCAAGCGTGCCTCGCTCGAAGGAGCGGTCGCGGTCTTCGGGACCGCCACGCCGCGGCCGGAGAGCTGGGCGCGTCTCGAGCGGCTCGAGCTCGGAGGCCGGCTCGCGCGCCCGCTCCCGCCGGTCCGGGTGGTCGACCTCCGTCGAGAGGCCGGCTACCCGCTCTCGGCTCCGCTCCTCGAGGAGCTCGGGGCCGTCGCGGACAGAGGCGGCAAGGCGATTCTCCTCCTCAACCGCCGGGGCATCGCGCCGGCGCTCCACTGCCGCGCCTGCGGCCTCACGCTCCGCTGCGCCTCGTGCGACGTGGCGCTGACCCTCCACGGGGACGGGCGGCTCCACTGCCATCACTGCGGGCGCCAGGAGCCGGCGCCCGAGCTCTGTCCGGCCTGCGGGGCGGCCGAGCTCGCCCGGATCGGAGCCGGCACCGAACGGCTCGACGCCGAGCTCGCCGAGCACTTGCCGGAGCTGGAGCGGTTTCGCCTCGACGCCGACGCGGCCGGGAATCCCGGCAAGCTCGCCTCAGTGCTCGAGCGCTTCGGCGCCTCGGAGCGCGGAGTTCTCCTCGGGACGCAGATGGTCGCCAAGGGGCACCACTTCGAAGGCGTCGCCCTGGCCGCGGTGGTGGACGCAGACACCGCGCTCGCGCTCCCCGACTTCCGCGCCGAGGAGCGCACCTTTCAGCTCGTGACGCAGCTCGCCGGTCGCAGCGGCAGGGACGCGCCCGGGAAGGTGCTCGTCCAGACCTATCAGCCGGACGCGCGCCCCATCTCCCTCGCGGCCCGGCACGACGTGGAGGAGTTCCTGGCGGGTGAGCTCGCCCGCCGGCGCGAGCTGGGCTACCCGCCCTTCCGCCACCTCGTCCGCATCGTCGTGGGCGGACCGACCGCGGACGGCCCGGCGGTGGTCCTGGGCGAGCTGCGCACCCGGCTCGGAGGCGTCGCCTCAGGCCTGCACGTTCTCGGCCCGGCGCCGCTCCTCCGCCTCCGCGGCCGCTACCGTGCGCAGCTGCTCGTGAAGACCGAGAAGCCACGCCCGGTCGCCGCCGAGGCGGGACGGCTCCTCTCGCTGGCGGCGCCGGCGATGCGGCGCGACGGCCTCACCGCGTCAGTCGACGTCGACCCGCAGGGCGTCTTCTAGCACCAGCTCCGAGTTTGCGGCTCATCGGCGCCGGGGATCATCGCGCCATGGGAATCGTTGACATCATCGTTCTGATCATCATCGGACTCATCGTCGGTGCGCTCGGGCGGCTCTTCCATCCGGGGAGCGATCCGATCGGCCTCCTGATGACGCTGGTGATCGGGGTCGCGTCGGCCCTGCTGGTGGGGTGGCTGTTCGGCGGTGGGATCCTCGGCTTCATCCTGGCTGTGATCGTTGCCGTCATCCTCGTCGCGCTCTATGCGCGGCTGGTCGGCCCCAGACGGACGACTGCGACGGGCAGGATCTAGGCTCGAACACCGGCGCTAGACTTCAGCCCCCGTGGGCGAGGTCGAAGGCCAGGTACGGCACGAGCGCCTCGACGCCGAGCACGAAGCTCGGCGTCGAGCTGCTCTGGCGCAGGTCCGCCAGTACCCGGACACGGTGCTGCGCATGCGCGCGAACGAGGTCGAGCTGCCGGACGACTGGCTTCCGACGCTGGTCGAGCGCATGACGAACCTCATGCACGAGGCCCACGGAGTGGGGCTTGCCGGCCCGCAGGTGGGAATCCTCAGGCGTGTGCTGGTCTACCAGCCCGTCGAGGAGAAGCCGGCCGTTGCATTGGTCAACCCGCGCCTCGCGTCGTCCTCCGAGGAGCGGGTCACCGAGGACGAGGGTTGCCTCTCCCTGGGAGCCGCCTCCGTGATCGTCCCCGTCGAGCGCGCGCAGGCTGTGACGATCGAGGCGTTCTCTCCCGAGGGGGAGCAGCTTGCGATCGAGGCCGAGGGACTCGAGGCTCGCGTGATCCAGCACGAGATCGACCACCTGGACGGCATCCTCATCATCGACCGGACGACCCCGGAAGCGCGCCGGGAGGCACTCGGGAAGCTCCGGCCGCAGCCGCTCCTGGCCCCGTTCGCTTGAGCATCGGCGTCGCGGCGACAGGGCCGTTCGGTGCGGGCATTCTCCAGGGTCTCGCGGCGCGCCGAGAGATCGAGCTCGTTTTGACGCGCCCGGACCGCCCGGCCGGTCGCGGGCGGAAGAAGAAGCAGACCCCGGCGAAGGAGGCGGCGGTTGCGGCGGGACTGCGGATCGAGCAACCGGAACGGCTGAGCGCCTACCCCGGTGAGGCGCGCATCGTCATCGTGGCCGACTACGGCATTCTCATCCCCGAGAAGCTTCTCTCCGAGCGGCTCTGGCTGAACGTGCATCCGTCTCTGCTGCCGCGCTGGCGGGGTCCGGCGCCTGTCGAGCGGGCGCTCATGGCCGGCGACCGTGAGACGGGCGTCACGATCCACCGGACGACCTCCGAGCTCGACGCCGGCCCTATCGCCGCGCAGCGGCGGTTTCCGATCGGGCCGGAGGACGACGCCGGAGTCGTGTTCGACCGGGCGCTGCTCGTCGCCAACGAGCTCCTCGACCAGGTTTTCGCGGAGCCGACCTTCGTACCTCAGCCGGAGGCCGGGGTGACGTACGCCGACAAGATCACGGCGGCCGACCGGGAGCTGGACTGGGAGCTTCCGGCCGAGGAGAACCTGAACAGGATCCGGGCGCTCTCTCCGCACATCGGCGCGCGCGGGCTGGTCGAAGGCAGGCGGCTGCTCGTCTGGCGCGCGCGCCCGGCCCGCGAGGAGTCCCTTCTCGTCGCCGGCGGCCTCGAGCTCCTGGAGGTGCAGCGGGAGGGCGGCAAGCGGATGACGGCGGAGGAGTACGTACGCGGACTACGTCGCTGACGCCCCGCGCGGTCGCTGTCGACATCGTCCGGCGGGTCTTCGACGAGGGCGCCTACGCGGACCGGGCGTTCCGAGCCGCGGCCACCGGGCTCGACGGCCGTGACCGGGCCTTCGCCATGCAGCTCGCCTACGGGACCGTGCAGCGCGTGCGGCCTCTCGACCACGCCATCGAGACGCTCGGGAGGCGGCCTCTCCGCAAGCTGGATCCGCCCGTGCGGGCGGCGCTTCGGCTGGGCGCGTACCAGCTCGCCTACACGGATGTCCCGGCGCACGCGGCGGCTGACGAGACCGTCGAGCTCGTGCGCGCCGCCGGGCTCGAGCGTGCCGTCGCGTTCGCGAACGCGGTCATGCGGCGTCTCAGCGAGGGGATCGAAGGCGTGCTCGCGCGCCTGCACGAGGAGACGCCCTCGGCCGCGGCGCTCAAGCACTCGTATCCGGACTGGATCGCGGAGACGTGGTGGCGCGAGCTCGGGCCCGAGGGAGCGCGCGCGCTCATGCGGAGGCAGAACGAGCCGGCCGAGACGGCGGTACGAACTCCGGACGGGCCGAAGGTGGTCGACGCGATCCCGCCCGGCTGGCTCGAGTCGGGCTACGCCTGGCCCCAGAGCCGGGGCTCGCAGCTCGCCGGCGCGGCCGTCGGCGCTCGTCCGGGCGAGCGCGTGCTCGACCTCTGCGCGGCACCGGGAGGCAAGGCGACCCAGCTCGCGGCGGCGGGGGCGGAGGTCGTAGCCGTCGAGAAGCATCCGGGACGAGCGCGTGAGCTGGGGGCGAATGCGGAGCGCCTGGGCGCGACCGGGCTCACGGTTCTCTGCGCGGACGCGCTCGAGCTTCCCGCCGGGCTCGGCGAGTTCGACCGGGCGCTCGTGGACGCGCCCTGCTCCGGCCTGGGAGTGCTCAACTCGCGCCCCGACCTGCGCTGGCGGGCGCAGCCGCTCCCGGAGCTCCAGCTCGGCCTGCTCCGCGCTGCGGTCGAGCGCGTCCGCCCGGGCGGCACCGTCACGTACGCCGTCTGCACGATCCACACGGCCGAGAACGAGCACGTCGTGAGCGCTCTCGGTCTTCCGCTCGACGACCTCGGCGCCCGCTGGCCGGACTTCCGGCACCCGAGCCGGCCCGAGTGCCTACTGACGCTCCCGCACGTGCACGGGACCGCCGGGTTCTTCATCGCCCGCCTGCGAACATAGACTCCGAAGGGATCACCGGATGATCCTGGCCTCACCCGCCCGTCGGTCAAACTTTGGCCCCGAAACTCGCGCGGGAACGCTTCAGACCCGGCGGGCGCGCTCGGACTCGCTCACGCATGCAACCTAATCCCTGTTCACTAGGCATTCTCTGCTGCCTTCATCACATTCACCGACCTCGGCTCGAGAAGGTGGGCGCCGCGGAACACGATGAACGGGAACGCCAACCTAAGCTGCCCCAGGCCGGAAAAAGCAGCTTGGTACGGTGCTCTGGGGTGAGGGACGTACCCGTGCGGACGAGTCATTAGCCTGCGGGCCTATCGGAGACGAGAGCGTCGCGGCCGAGCCGCGCGATACCCCGCCGACCGGGCTTCACGCACGCGCCCGCAGCATCCTGGGCTCGGGGCCGAGAGTACTTTCGGTCTCGGCGCGATCGCAATCGCGGCCGGCCTGCTCCTGTCCCGGGTCCTTCCGGACCTGAGAGGCCTGCCATATCACTCAGATGAAGCGGTCTCAGGGCTCGTCGCGAGCCGACCCTTCGGCGAGATGGTCGACATCGTCATCAACGAGCGCGGTGGACCTCCTCTGCACTACGTCCTGGCCCACCTCACCCTGTCTATCGAACCCTCGCCGACATCGTTGCGCGCCCTGTCGGTCGCCGCCATGCTCCTTGCCGTTCCGGTCGTCTACGACCTCGGCCGCCAACTCGGCGGAGTCATGGCAGGCAGCGTTTCGGTCGTGGTCGCCGTCTTGTCACCGTTCATGGACATCTTCGGCTCGTTCGGTCGGCCTTACGCCGTTTTCCTCCTCACCTCCGTTCTCGCGCTCAACCTCTTCGTTCGCGCAATGGAAAAGAGGACCTTGACAGCGTCGGCTCTGGCTGCCCTAGCAGCCGTGCTCGCGGCCGCGACGCACACCTATGGCTTCTACCTGCTCCTTGTCGAGGGTGTGATCGCATTGGCACTCTGGCGGTTCCGGCCATTCCGAGGCTTCCTGATCGTCCTCGGAACAGGAGTGCTGCTGATTCCTCTGGTGATCGGGGCTCACCGGCTGTCGGAGCGGTTCGCAGTGGTCCAAAACGAAGATCTCAGCGCACAGCCGCGCGTCGCGGCGCGGCAGGTTTTTCATGCCCTCATTGGTTCGTCGGCGGGGCGACCGACGTTCTGGCTCTTCGCGGTTCTCGCGCTTGTCGGGATGGTCGTCCTCGTGAGAAGGAGGCCCAGCGTGGGTGCCCTGGCGCTCGGGCTTCTCTTTGCCCCGCCCCTCGCGTATCTCTTCGTCTCGACCCGGGGAGGCGACGGACTGAGCGGCGTCTCTCCGCGACACCTCCTCTTCCTGCTTCCCCTCTGGACCTCACTCATCGGCGTCGGAGCCGCCCAGCTTGGACGGCGATTGCCCGTGCTGGGTAGAGCAGTTGCAGTCGCCTTGCTCGCCATCGTCGCCGCCGTGACACCGATCGACGGTGTTTTCGACGTTCGTGAGCGAGCTCCGGACGCC
>DASQWP010000233.1:0-2480 GCA_035640195.1 Gaiellaceae bacterium
CGAGGACGACAGGGAAGGCGATGCCTAGGTGGACGACGTTCCAGCCGAGGAGGGGGAGGCGGCTCCCCGGAGGGAACGGGTCGCTAACGGGGAAGTTCCCTTCCCCTCGCCACGGGCCCGTGACGAGCCAGGCCACCGCGAGGATGGCGACGTAGTTCAGGAGGAGCGTCGTGATGATCTCGTTGACTCCCCAGAGGGCGCGGGGGATCGCCGCCAGAGCCGCCCACAGCGCACCCGCGAGCATCGCGGCGCCGATCATCGTGGGAAGGAGCGCGCCGGCCGACCAGGTCGTGAACGTGAGCGCTGCCGCGCTCGCGCCGATGGCGCCTGCGTGCAGCTGGCCTTCGGCGCCGATGTTCCAGAGACGCATGCGGAGGCAGACGGCAACCGCCAATCCCGTGAGAGCGAGCGGGATCGTCTTGAGGAGCGTTTGGCCCAGCGCGAACTCGTTCCCGAACGCTCCCTCGAGCAGGGTTCGGAGCGACTCCCAGGGCGATTGTCCGATGGACGCGAGGACGAGCGCGGAGACGACGAGTCCGATCGCGACCGCCGCGAGACGAACCGCCTCTGTGCCGGCAAAGGTCGCCGCCCGCCTCACGCCGCCTTCCCGGCCATGAGAAGGCCCAGTCGCTCCGTGTCCGCCTCGGCAGCCGCGAAGACGCCCGTGATGGCGCCCTCGTAGATGACCGCAATGCGGTCGCAGACCGCGAGCAACTCTTCGAGGTCCTCGCTGACGAGGAGAACGGCGCGGCCACGATTGCGGTGCTCGAGCAGAAGCTTGCGCGTCGCCTCGGCGGCACCGACATCGAGGCCGCGCGTGGGCTGTGCCGCGACCAGGAGCCACGGGTCGGCCGCGAGCTCGCGGGCGAGGACGAGCTTCTGGACGTTGCCGCCGGACAGCGAGCCCGCGGGCGCATCGAGCTTGGCGCCACGGACGTCGTAGCGGGTCACGAGCTCCTGCGCCAACCGGCGGGCGGCCCGGCCGTCGACGAGGACGCGGCCGCCCACTGGGGCGCTGCGGTAGGCCTTCGCGATGAGGTTGTCGACGAGGGAGAGCGTGGGCGCGACGCCATGGCGGAGACGGTCCTCGGGCGAGTAGCCGATGCCGGCCTCGATCCTCTTTGCCGCCGGCCAGCGGGTGATGTCGGCACCGCGGAAGCGCACGCTGCCGGCGACCGTCGGCCGGAGCCCCAGGATGGCCTCTGCCAGCGCGACCTGCCCGTTTCCCGCCACGCCCGCGATCCCGAGGATCTCGCCACCGTGAACCTCGAGGTTGGTGCCTCGGAGCGCGAGCAGGCCGCGCTCGTCATGGGCCTGGAGGCCGGAGAGCACGAGAACCGGCTCGCCCGGCTCGCGCTCGCTCGGGTGCGTCGGCTCGGGGAGCTCGTGCCCGAACATGAGCCGCGCCAGCTCGGGCTGCGAGGTCTCGGAGCGGGCGACCGTCGCCACCACCCGTCCCCTCCGGAGAACCGTGACGCGGTCGGCCACGGCCATGACCTCGCGGAGCTTGTGCGAGATGAAGACGACCCCGCGCCCCTCGCCCGCCATCGCGCGGAGGCTTGCGAAGAGCTCCTCGGCTTCCTGGTGGGTGAGCACTGCCGTCGGCTCGTCGAGGACGAGCACGGTCGCGTCGCGATGCAGGTTCTTGAGGATCTCCACGCGTTGCTGCTCGCCGACCGAGAGCTGCCAGACCGGCCGGCCGGGATCGACGGCCATCCGGTAGGCGGCGGAGAGGCGCGCGATCTCGCGCTCGAGCGGCCGGGGCCGGACGAGCGCGCGCGGCGTGTGCCAGCCGAGCGTCACGTTCTCGGCCACCGTGAAGCGGTCGATGAGCCGGAAGTGCTGGTGCACCATCCCGATGCCGCGGTCGATGGCCGCGCGCGGGCTGCGCAGCTCGACAGGGGTATCGTCGATCTCGATCGTGCCGGCGTCCGGCCGGTAGAGGCCGGCGAGCACGTTCATGAGCGTGGTCTTGCCGGCGCCGTTCTCGCCGAGCAGGGCATGGATCTCGCCGCGCTGGAGCTCGAAGTCCACACCGTCGTTGGCCCGGACGCCGGGGAAGTCCTTGACGATCCCGCGCATCGCGACGAGTGCGGGCTGGTTGCCCTCGGCCGTCACCCTGCGACCGCCCCGCCGGGCTCGGCCGCGAGCAGGCGGATGACCTCCGAGCGCGCGCTACGTGGCAAGGGCGCCTTCTATATCACGCTGCAACGACGACGACTTCTCCGCGCGTCGCTCGCTCAGAGATCGATCGCGTGCCGCGAGAGGAGCTCGCAGCCGTCCTCGCGGACGAGCACGACCTGCTCGACGCGGACGCCTTCGTCGCCTTCGTACACGGCCGGCTCGAGCGCGACGACCATGTCGGCTTCGAGCACCGTCGTTCCGCCGGGGACGATGCGCGGCTCCTCGTGCCAGGACGTTCCAAGGCCGTGGCCCGTGTGGTGCTCGTACGCGAGCCCTCCCCGCACGAGCTCGTCGAG
>DASQWP010000234.1:0-11214 GCA_035640195.1 Gaiellaceae bacterium
TTGCAGTTGTCGCGGTAGATGGCGATCGCCTTGACGCCGAGCTTCCACGCCTCGAGGAAGAGGCCGGAGATCTCGTCGACACTCGTCTCCTCGGGCAGGTTGACCGTCTTCGAGATCGCCCCGCTGATGAAGGGCTGGACGGCGCCCATCATCTTCACGTGGCCCATGTAGTGAATGGCGCGCTCGCCGATCGCGCAGTCGAAGACGGGGTTGTGCTCGGTCTTCAGGAAGGGCGCCCCGACGACGGTGTTGCGGTCGTCGATGAAGGCGACGATCTGGTCGACCTCGGGCGGGGCGTAGCCGAGCTTGTCGAGCGCCATCGGCACGGTCTTGTTCACGATCGTGATCTCACCGCCGCCGACGAGCTTCTTCGACTTCACGAGGGAGAAGTCGGGCTCCACCCCGGTCGTATCGCAGTCCATCATGAAGCTGATAGTCCCCGTCGGCGCGAGCACCGTCGCCTGCGCGTTGCGGTAGCCGGAGACCTCGCCGAGGTCGAGCGCGTCGTCCCACGAGCGCCGGGCGCCGGAGAGGAGATCGTCCGGCACCGACTCGGCGTGCTCGATGTTGCCCACAGCCGCGCGGTGCTTGGCGATGACGCCGAGCATGGCAGCCGCGTTGGGCGCGTAGCCGGCGAACGGGCCCATGCGGGCGGCGATCTCGGCCGACTTGCGGTATGCCCGGCCCGTCATCAGCGCCGTCACGGCGGCCGCGTAGGCGCGTCCCTCATCGGAGTCGTACGGGAGCCCGCGCGACATGAGAAGCGCGCCGAGGTTCGCGTAGCCGAGCCCGAGCTGGCGATAGGCCTTCGCGTTCCGCTCGATCTGCGGAGTCGGATAGCTCGAGTAGCCGACGAGGATCTCCTGCGCGAGGAAGATCGTGTCGACGGCGTGCTCGAAGGCCTCGACGTCGAGCTCGCCGTCCTCGCGGCGGAACCTCAGGAGGTTGAGCGAGGCGAGGTTGCAAGCACTGTCGTCAATGGACATGTATTCCGAGCAAGGATTAGACGCGTTGATCCGGCCGGTGTTCGGGAGCGTGTGCCACGAGTTGATCGTCGTGTCGTACTGGATCCCGGGGTCGGCGCACTTCCACGCCGCCTCGCCGGCCTGGTGCAGGAGCTCGCGCGCCGGCATCGTCTTGATCACGGTGCCGTCGGTGCGCGCCGTCAGGTTCCAGTCCTCGTTCCGCTCGGCCGCCTCGAGGAATGCGTCGCTCATCCGGACGGAGTTGTTCGCGTTCTGGTACTGGATCGACGCCCAGTCGGTCGAGTTCAGCGACATGTCGTACCCGGCCGCCTCGAGGACGCGCGCCTTCTCCTCCTCGCGCGCCTTGCACCAGATGAACTCCTCGACGTCCGGATGGTCGACGTCGAGGACGACCATCTTCGCGGCGCGCCGCGTCTTGCCGCCCGACTTGATGGTGCCGGCCGAGGCGTCGGCGCCGCGCATGAAGGAGACCGGCCCTGAGGCGTACCCGCCCTTGGAGAGCTGCTCCTGGGAGGAGCGCAGCTTGGAGAGGTTGACGCCGGAGCCGGAGCCGCCGCGGAAGATGATCCCCTCGCGCCGGATCCAGTCGAGGATCGAGTCCATCGAGTCCTCGATCGAGAGGATGAAGCACGCCGAGGCCTGAGGACGCTCTTCGAAGCCGACGTTGAACCAGACCGGCGAGTTGAACGCTGCGTGCTGGTTGACGAGCAGCGCCTTGAGCTCGGCCTCGAAGGTCTCGGCCTCCTCCTCGTCCGCGAAGTAGCCGCCGTCGCGGCCCCACGCGCCGATCGTCGCCACCACGCGGCCGATCATCTGGCGCACGCTCGACTCCCGCTCGGGGGAGGTCATGCGCCCGCGGAAGTACTTCTGCGCGACGATGTTCGTGGCCGTCTGCGACCAGAACCTCGGGAACTCGACGCCCTTCTGCTCGAAGACCGGCTTGTCCTTGCCCGGGATGAAGGCGTCGCGGAGCTCCCACTCGATCTCGTCGAACGGATCGCGGCCGGGGATCGTGTAGGAGCGGCGAACGCCGCAGGAGCGAGCGGCATCCGCGACGGCGTTGACGAACGCCTCGTCTTCGATCACGGGTGCGGACTGGGTGCGTGCTGCGGACGCCATCTCTTCCTCCCAAGACTATCGGTGTGTGCCGGCCCCGCGAAGGGGGACCAAGGAGGGTAGAGCGGGGGTCGGACGGAGCCGCTTTGCAGGAATTTTCCCGCCGTCGGGCTAGACGCCGGCCACGTCCGCCGCGGACGTTCGGCCCATGCTCTCGAGCAGCCGCCCGAGCCCGTCCTCGAGGCCGACCTCCGGCTCCCAGCCGAGCACCTGCCGCGCGCGGGTGATGTCCGGCTGGCGGATCTGCGGGTCGTCCACGGGCAGCGCCTCGAAGACGATCTCCGACTTCGACCCCGAGACGCGGATCACCGTCTCGGCCAGGGCGAGCAGGCTCATCTCCGTCGGATTCCCGACGTTGACCGGAAGGTGCTCGCCGGACTCGGCCAGGAGCGTGAGCCCGCGGACGAGGTCGTCCACGTAGCAGAACGAGCGCGTCTGCGACCCGTCCCCGAACACCGTCAGGGGCTTGTCCTCGAGCGCCTGGCGCACGAAGGTCGGGATCGCCCGCCCGTCGTGCGGGCGCATGCGCGGCCCGTACGTATTGAAGATCCGCGCGATGCAGGTGTCCACCCCCTGCTGGCGGTGGTACGCCATCGAGAGCGCCTCCGCGTACCGCTTCGCCTCGTCGTACACACCGCGCGGCCCGATCGGGTTCACGTGCCCCCAGTACGTCTCCGGCTGGGGATGCACCTGCGGGTCGCCGTACACCTCGCTCGTCGACGCGAGCAGGAAGCGGGCTCGCTTGAACTTCGCCAGCCCGAGCATGTGGTGCGTGCCGTAGGAGCCGACCTTGAGCGTGTGCAGCGGGAGACGGGCGTAGTCGATGGGGCTTGCCGGGCTCGCCAGGTGGAAGACGACGTCGACGTCGTCCTCCAGCCAGAAGCGCTCCGTCAGGTCGTGGTTCAAGTAAGTGAACGCCGGATCGCGGATGTGCTCGATGTTCCCGAGCGAGCCGGTGTCCAGGTTGTCGACGCAGATCACCCGGTGCCCGCGCGCGAGCAGGGAGTCGCACATGTGGGAGCCGACGAAGCCGGCGCCGCCGGTGACGAGGGCGGTGCTCATCGGATTGATCTTAGGCGTAGAGCTCAGCTCACGCGCGGGCGCGCGAACGCCGGCCGCGCGCTTCGCCACAGGAGGATCAGCGCACCCGGGAGCGCGGCCGCCACCGTGACGGCGTAGAAGAGGAGCCCGGTGGCGAGAGCCGCGTCGGCCTCCACGTCGAAGCGGGCGAGGAAGGCGACGAAGAACACCTCGCGGACACCGAGCCCGTTGATCGTGAACGGAACCATCAGGACCATGAAGAGAAGCGGCCCGAGGATCGCGTAGACGAGCGGCGAGACGTCGATCCCGACGGCCTCGCCGCAGCACCAGATCGCGACGATGCGCGCCGACTGGAGCCCCAGCGTGATCCCCAGGACGAGCGCGAGGGCGCCGCGCTGCTCGCGGTAGCCGTGCATGGCCGCGTGCAGCGAGGCGAGCGGCCGGTCGAGACGCAAGCGCCTGCCCAGGGGGAAGACACGCTCCTGGAGCGCGCGGGCCGTTCGGCGATGGAAGAGCAGGACGGCCAGGAGGAGCATCGCCGCGACGAGGACGACCTCGAGCCACAGGACCGCCGAGGCGCCCTCGTAGCGGCCGGCGGCCAGGGCCAGGCCGACCGCGACCAGGACGAGGGTGGCCGCCGAGCCCACCGCCCGCTCCATGAAGACGGCCCCCACCGCCTCTCCGCGGGCGTCCGGTCGCCGGCGGGCGTGCTCGACGATGCGCACCGCGTCACCGCCGACGGACGTCGGCAGCACCTGTCCGGCGGCGATGCTCACGAAGTACAGCTTCGTGAGCCAGCCGAGCGGTTCGCGGATGCCCTTCGAGACGAGCAGGATCCGCCAGCGCCACGCCATCCCCCACGTCGTCGCGAGGAAGATCCCGAGGGCGGCCAGGAGGTAGACGGGGCTGCTCGAGGCGATGAGGTCTCCCGTCTGGCCCACGTCGATCTGCCAGAGCAGAACGGCCAGGAGGCCGCCGGAGATCGCGACCTGGAGGACTGTCTTCAGCGTCCGGCTCACCGCGTGAAGCGGGCGTGCACACGCCGGAGCGCGTCGACGGCGTCCTCGACGTCCTCCTCGGAGTGCGCGGGCGAGAGCGGCAGCGAGAGGACCTCCGAGCCCGCGCGCTCGGCCACGGGAAGCGCCGGCTGGTCGGGGAAAGTCTCGCGGTAGTACGTGAGCCGGTGCACGGGCAGGAAGTGGATGCTCGTGCCGATGTTCTCCTCCCGGAGCGCGCGCTGATACGCGTCGCGGTCGGCGCCGGCTTCCTCGGGGTCGACGCGGACGACGTAGAGGTGGAGAGCATGCCCGTCCCGGGAGTCGCGGGCGAGCGGCTCGATCCCGGGCAGCTCGGCGACGGCGGCGTCGTAGAGCTCGACGTGCCGGCGGCGGATCTCGGCGTGACGCTCCAGCTTGTCCAGCTGGCAGAGCGCGATCGCGGCGAGCACGTCCGAGAGGTTGGCCTTGAAGCCCGCCGTCCGGACGTCGTACAGCGAGGCCTCGCCGCGCCGCATGAGGCGGAGCTCGCGGAGCGAGTCGGCCAGCTCGTCGTCGTCCGTCGTGACCATGCCGCCCTCCCCGGCGGCCACGTTCTTGGTCGCGTAGAGCGAGAAGCAGGTGGCGAGGGCGATCGCGCCCACCTTGCGGCCGCGGTAGACGGACTCCGTCGCGTGGGCGGCGTCCTCGATCACGGGCAGGCCGAGGGCGAGCAGCGGGTCGAGGTCGCACGGCTGTCCTGCGAGGTCGACGGGCAGGATCGCCTTCGTGCTGGGCGTCACGGCCGCCGCGGCCGCCTCGGGGTCGATGTTGAGGTCGGAGTCGCGCACGTCGACAAAGACGGGACGGGCGCCCGCGTGCACGATCACGTTCGCGGTCGCCGGCCAGGTGATCGGCGTCGTGATCACCTCGTCCCCCGGCCCGACGCCGGCCGCCACGAGGGAGAGGTGCATGGCGGCCGTCCCGGAGGAGAGCGCGACCGCGTGGCGGGCGCCGACGTACTCGGCGAAGCGACGCTCGAGCTCCTCGGCGCGGGGGCCGCTGGTGAGCCAGCCGCTCCGGAGCGTCTCGGCCACCGCCTCGATCTCCTCCCCGCCGACGGCGGGAGGCTGGAAGGAGAGGAACATGCTACGCCTCGACCGAAGCTTCGACATCCGCGATCACGAAGCGTATGCATTGGGCCGCACGGTCGGCCCGCGCGAGGGCGTCGTCGCGCGAGTCGCCGCGGGCGAGGACGAAGCCGGCGCGGTCGGCGCCGCGGCGGAAGGGGCCGAAGCGGTAGCCGGGCGCTCGGTAGACGCGCGCGTCGAGCACTCCGCCGACGGCGAGCGCCTCGTCCACTCCTTCGACGGCGACGAGCGTCCCCTCGGGCGGGACGAGAAAGCGGACGCAGGCGCCGCCCGCCGGCCGGGGCTCGGGGAGGCTCACCGGCTCGCCGAGCGCCGCCGCGAGCGCGAGGCCGTTCAGGTCGATCCCGAGGGCCGCCCGGCAGAGCTCGGCGTCGTGCCCGCCGCCCAGGCGGGCGGCGAGCTCGACCACCTGGGGGCCGTCTCCGCCGATGCGCACCTGCGTGTACGTGGGCCCTTCCGCGATCCCGAGCGCGTCCGCGGCACGCCGGGCCGTCTCCACGGCCTCCTCCCCCGCCGCCTCGCTCGGCCAGGCGTGCGCGAGCGCGACCCCGAAGGCTGGCGGCTCGGCGGTGAGCCGGTCGGTGACCGTGAGGGGGTGGAAGCGCCCGGCCACGGAAAAGGCGTTGACCGTCACCTCGGGCCCAGCCACGTACTCCTCCACGAGCGCGACGCCCGCCCGCGACTCGGCCACGGCGAGCTCGACCGCCTCGGCGAGCGCGGGCCGCTCGGTCACCAGGGTGAGCCCCTTCTGTCCCTGGCGGTCGGCCGGCTTGACGGCGGCCGGCAGCGGCAGGCCGTCCTCGACCTGCGTCGTCACGTGCCAGCGCGGCTGCGGGACGCCGGCCTCGGCCAGCCGCGCCCGCTGGCGCTGCTTGGAGACTGCGAGGGCCGCCGTCTCGGGAGAGAGAGGATGCGGCAGCCCGAGCTGCGCGGCGATCCGCGCCGCGACCGCCACGGGCCAGTCGATCCCGGGCGCGATCACGCCGTGAACGTCCTCCGCACGGGCGAGTTGGCCGAGCGCAGGCTCGTCCTCGGCGGAGACCACCGCCCGCCGGTCGGCGAACTGGAAGCCTGGAGCCCCCGGGTCGCGGTCGCAGGCGATCACGAAGAGCCCGCGCTCCCGGGCGGCGCGGAGGAGGCCGAGCTGGGCCGGGCCGGCCCCTAGGACAAGGAGGCGCTTCTCGACGATCGCGTCGTTTCCGGGAGGAGAGCCGCTTCCCACCAGAGGCGATTCTGCTCGTACCAGGCGATGGTGCGTTCGAGCCCACGCTCGAAGCTCGTCCGCGCGCGCCAGCCGAGGAGGCGCTCCGCCTTCTCGGTGGAGCCGATGTGGCAGTCCACCTGCCCCGGGCGCTCGGGCGTGTGCACCTTGAGCGAGCGCGACTTGCCGACGCCGTCGAGGACGAGATCGGCGATCTCGGAGACGGGGATGGCGCGCCCGGTGGCGATGTTCACGACCTCCCCGGCCACGGCATCCGCGTCGCAGGCGATGAGCGCCTCGATCGCCTCGGCGTCGTCCTCCACGTAGAGCCAGTCGCGGCTCGCATGGCCGTCGCCGTGGATCGTGAGCGGCTCGTCCAAAAGCGCCTGGATGATGAAGCGCGGCACCACCTTCTCGGGATGCTGGAACGGGCCGTAGTTGTTGAAAGGTCGCACGATCACGATCGGGAGCCCGTACGTGACGTAGTAGGAGTACGCGAGGCGGTCGGCGCCGGCCTTGGTGGCCGCATAGGGGCTGCGGGGGTTGAGCGGGTGCACCTCGTCCATGGGCGCCCGCTCGGCCGTCCCGTAGACCTCGCTCGAGGAGACGAGGATGAAGCGCTCGACGGGATTCCGCCTGATGGCGTCGAGGAGGATCTGAGTGCCCTCGACGTTCGTCGTCACGAACTCCGAGGCACCCTCCTGGATCGACTTCTCCACGTGCGACTCGGCCGCCGCGTTCACGATCACGTCCACCTCGCCGACCACGTCGGCCACGAGCTCCGGGTCGCGGATGTCGCCGTGGACGAAGGAGAGACGCTCGTGCCCGAGCACGTCCGCCAGGTTGTCGATGTTTCCCGCGTACGTGAGCGCGTCGAGGGAGACGACGTCGTAGGGCGTCGCGGCAAGCAGGTGGCGGACGACGTTGGAGGAGATGAACCCCGCTCCGCCGGTGACCAGGATGCGCTTGCGCCTCATTCGAGCTCCCGCTGGATCGTATAGAGGGGCCGTCCCTCGACGTCCCGCTGGATCCGACCTAGATACTCGCCGACGAGCGCGAGGACGAAACCCTGCACGGCGAGGACGCCGAGCACCAGGCCCGCCAGGAAGAGCAGGCCCGGGAAGTCGTCCCGGAGGATCCAGACGACGATCCCCCAGACGCCGACGAGGGCGGCGAGCGCCGAGCAGAGGATGCCGAGGAGCACGCCCGCCCACTGGATCGGCTGGGGCCAGAAGCCGGCGAGCACGTGGAGGGCGAGCCTCGTGAGACGCAGCGGGCCGTAGCGCGAGGCGTCTTCCCGCGCGCGGTGGGAGAGGTCGACCTCGACCACGCTCGCCCCGGCCGAGAGCACGAGCGCCTTCGTGAACTTCTGCTTGCCGATCACCCCGAGGACGGGCTCGATCGCGTCGCGCGAGTACGCGTTGAAGGCGCACCCGAAGTCGGCGATGTGCACGCCCGTGAAGCGCCGGAGCATCCCGTTCACGAGGCGCGAGGGGAGTGTGCGGCCCCAGCCGTCGTCCCGGCCTTCACGGCGGCCGCTGGCCACGTCGGCGCCCTCCTCGACGGCGGCGACCAGCTTGGGCAGGTCGGCGGGAGAGTTCTGGAGGTCGCCGTCCATGGTCACCACGACGTCCCCGCGGGCGCGCACGAGCCCCGCGTGCATGGCAGGATGCTGGCCGAAGTTGCGCTTGAAGCGGACTGCGCGCACGTGGCCGTCGGCTGCGTTCAGGCGCTCCAGCGCGGCCCACGTCCCGTCGCGGGAGCCGTCGTCGATGAAGATGATCTCGTAGGGCTTGCCCAAGCCCTCGAGGGCGACGACCGCCTGGCGGTAGACCTGCTCGACCGTGCCCTCCTCGTTGAAGACCGGCACGACGAGGGACACGGCGGGGAGCGGGGCGTCGTCGAGGTGCGGCGAGACCTCGGCGGCCGTCTCGATCTCGGCCATGCGGGGCAGGCTACCATCGGCAAGATCCCGGAAACGCCGGTAGTCACCGCCTTTCTCGAGCGCGCAGACGGCCGTGTGCTCCTGCTCCGACGGCGCGCCGACGCCTCCACGTACCCCGGCGCCTGGTCGGGCGTCTCCGGCTACCTGGAGCGGCCGGACCCCCTCGCCGAGGCGCTTCGCGAGGTCGAGGAGGAGACCGGCCTGGGCGGGGGCGACGTCGAGCTCCTGGCCTCGGGAAAGCCTCTACTCGCCGCAGGGACCTGGCTCGTGCATCCCTTTCTCTTCCGCTGCCCCGAGCCGGGAGCCGTTAGGCTCTCTCCCGAGAACGAGGCCGGCGAGTGGCTCGATCCCTCCGCCATGGGCGAGCTCAGGACAGTGCCGGCACTGAAGGAGGCGTACTTGCACGCGAAGCTGGCCGAGCGAGTCGAGCGGATCGCGAAGGACGACAGGCACGGAGCGAGCTGGCTCGCCAAGGAGGCCGTCCAGGCGGTCTGCGACGCCGTGGAAGCCGGCGAGGACCCCCTCGAGCTCGCACGCGAGCTCGTTCGCGCCCGACCGGCGATCGGCTCGATCGCCGGGGCACTGGGCCGGGTGCTCGTGGCCGGCCGCACGCCCGAGCAGACCCTGGAGGAGGCTCACGCCCTGATCTCCGGCCGCGAGCGCGCCTCCGCCACCATCGCCGTCCTCCTCGCCGACGACCTCGACGGGAAGACGGTCATGACCCACTCCGCGTCGGCGACGGCGCGCGCGGCGCTCCTCCACGGGCCGCCGCCCAGGAAGGTCGTCTGCACGGAGTCCGAGCCGGTCGGGGAGGGACGGCCCTTCTCGGAGGAGCTCGCCGCCGAAGGCCTGGCCACGGAGCTCGTCACCGACGAGGACGCCGCCCATGCCGTGAAATCGGTCGACCTCCTGCTCCTGGGGGCGGATACGGTCTTCCGTGACGGCTCGCTCGTGAACAAGATCGGGACCTACGAGCTGACCAAGGCTGCGACGAAGGCAGGCGTCCCCGTCGTCGTCGCCTGCGAGGTGCTGAAGCTCTCCCCGGTCGAGGCGCGCGACGCCGAGGAGGAGCGCTTCGACCTCACGCCGCCGGAGCAGATCACGAAGTTCGTCACCGAGGAGGGCGAGTGCCCGCCCGAGGAGATCGGGGCGCTCGTCGACCGGACGCCGTTCCTCCGCGAGGGATACGAGCTCCTCTCGGGTACCTCCGCCTAACGCGAGGTCAGGGCGTACACGGTGTTGCGCCCGACGACATACGCGCGCTCCTCGTCCGCGACCAGCGGCGTGTACTCGCCGTCGGGGAACGTCCAGGCGACTCTCCCCGTCTCGGCATCGAGGGCGTACGTCCGACCCTCGAGCGTCGAGAAGTAGACGAGGCCGGCCATCACCGTCGGAGAGCCCGAGATGGGGCCGTTCGCCTCGAAGGACCACCTCTCGTCGCCGGTCGCCGCGTCCAGGGCGTACAGATGGTGGTCGTAGGAGCCGACGAATACGGTCTGGTCGGCCACGGCCGCGGACGAGTAGACGAAGTCCCCGGTCGTCTTCGCCCAGATGAGGTCGCCGCTCCGCGCGCCGAAGGCGTAGATCTTTCCGTCCGTGTTCCCGATGTAGACCCGGCCGTAGGCGACCGCCGGGCCGGCGTAGAAGTTGCCGGCGCCGGCGAGCCCGGCCTGGCCCTCGCTCGACCACCGGAGCCTCCCGGTCCGGGCGTCGAGGGCGTAGACCTTGCCGTCGTACGACCCGTTGTAGATCGTGCCGCGCCAGTACGCGGGCCCGCCTTTCACGTCGTCGCCCGTCTCGAACGACCAGCGCACGCGCTTCGTCTCCGCGTCGAGCGCGTAGAGACGGTTGTCGAAAGTCCCGAAGTAGAGCGTCCCGTCCAGGAGCAACGGAGACGACTCGACCGCTCCAGTTCGGAAGCGCCAGATGTCCTCCCCGGTCTCTGCGTCGATCGCCACGAGGAGCCCCGAGGAGGCGTCGCGCTCCCCGTCGGGCCGGTTCAGCAGCGGGTGATAGACGACGCCGTCGCCGACCGCCGGCGAGGCTGCGCTGATGTACCCGAAGTTGCGGCGCCAGATCTGCTCGCCCGTCTCCGCGTCGACCGCGAACAACGCGCCGCGAATATTCGCGAAGTAGAGGCGACCGTACGCGAGCACGGGCGGGAACTCGACGAGTGCATGCGCCCGCGCCTTCCACTCGCGCCGGTAGGGCGGTCTGTGCGCGAAGTCGACGGCGTTCCGTGTTCGGTCGGGCGTCAGGCCGTAGATCGACCACGGCTCGGTCTCGACTTCCTCCTCGGCGCGGGTCGTCGTCTGCTCGGTCGTGATGAACTCCTGGGTCGACGAGCCACGGATGTCGCGGGTCTGCCGGTCGTTCCACCACCAGGCGGCAGCGGCGCCGGCGGCTGCCAGGACGAGGAGCACGAGGACGGCGAGCAGGATGCGGCGGCGTGTCATCGCCGCCGCTTCGGCTCGACGGCCCAGATGTCCCTGCGTCCGTGGAAGAGGAGGCGCGCCCCGTTGCCGGAGACCGGAACGTACTCGCCGTGCGGGAAGTTCCACAGCGTGCGGCCGCTACGCCAGTGCCAGCCGGTCGTGTGGTCCTCCAGGCTCGCCGCGTAGACGACGCCGGCGACGACCTGGACGGCGCCGGAGACGCGACCGCTGGCCCCCCGAGTCCAGATGACACGGCCAGATTGCGCGTCCACGCAGTAGACGAGACCCGCGTACGTTCCGAAGTAGACGCGGCCCCGGTAGACGGCCGGCGACGAGTAGAGGTAAGCGCCGACGGGGACGCGCCA
>DASQWP010000235.1:0-2150 GCA_035640195.1 Gaiellaceae bacterium
GCTGGCAGAAGATTTTGGCAATAGGACTTGGCGGGCTTACGGTGATCCTCCTCGCCGTAGCCCTAATGAAGATCCGCAGACGCTCCGCAGTGGGGCTCCGTCTCGCATGACCAGAGGCGTTGGGCTCGATCGGCGTCCAGTCTTCGAATGCGCGGGCGCAGGTTCGACTCCTGCCGGGGCCATTGCGGCGGGCTTGTATCGCCGTCCGTAGGACACTAGTCTCGACGTCGAACATGCAGCCGCGTGGGACCCTGCTCCGATGGATGCCGCGCACCTAGGGTCGGGGACAGGCACCGATCTGCACGAAGGGCAACCAGCCAGGCGCCGACCGCCGAAGCGCGAGGTCCGTCTCGGGCTCGTCCTCAAGGGCGGCGTCTCCCTGGCAATCTGGATGGGCGGGCTGGTCGGGGAGCTCGACGCGCTCCGAAGAGCCGGCGAGGCTACGACGGACGACGCGGACGACGGCCTTGCGTTCTGGCGGGACTTGACCGGACTCCTAGAAGCCAAGGTCGTCGTCGACGTCCTCGCCGGGACGAGCGCCGGTGGGATCAACGGAGCGCTCCTCGCCACGGCGATCGCCCGCTCGAGCCCGCTCCCGGACCTTCGCGACACGTGGATCGAGGTGGGACGCTACGAGGGCGAGCTCCTGATCAGAGGCTCGTCCGACGAGAGGCGGTCGATCCTCGACGGGGACTACTTCCTCGACCGTCTCGACGAGAAGTTCAAGGAGATCCCGACCGGGGTGCATGCCGACGGCGGGAGGCACGCGGACGGCGGCCACGACGTCACGCTCTTCCTGACCGGAACGGCCCTCCACGGAGACCGGACCGTCTATACGGACGAGACCGGCCAGGCCTTCACCGAGGCTGACAATCGCATCGTCTTCACGTTTCGGCGGACTACGGAAAGGAACGACTTCGTCGACGACTTCGACATCGCCTCGGAGCGCCTGGCCCGTGCTTCCCGCGCAACCGCATCCTTCCCCGCTGCTTTCGAGCCGGTCTACGTGAATGCCACGGACGTCGTTCAGCGCCCGGCCACGCGCCCAGGCGGCCAGACCCTCGAAGGGCCGAACATGAGCAGCATCACCGGCCTCGACGCCTCGAGGTGGGCGGTCGACGGCGGCGTACTCGACAACGAGCCCTTCGCCCCTCTCCTCAAGGAGATCGCGCGTCGGCCGGTCGCGGGCGACGTCGATCGCGTCATCGCCTACATCGTGCCGGCGCGTGGCGAAGCCGAGCAGGACCTTCCCAGCGACGACGTGAATGTCCTCCCGAGGCTGTTCACGGCAGCCCTGTCGCCTTTCACCCTCCCGCGCAACCTGGACATCTTGGACGACATGGCGCGGCTGAGCGAGATGGCTCAGCAGGCCGATGCCGATCGGACGATGCGCCGACGCCTCCTCGACTCCGCCCTGGGCAAGTCCCTCGAGGCTCCCGCCAAGGCGCTCTTCGACCATTACCGCAGGCGCCGTCGGGACTCGACGATCTGGGAGACGCGCCTCCTGGCCTGGCAGCGACAGGCGAAGTCGGGGATCGGCCTCCGGATGGTGCCGGCGCCGACCGACCTCGGCGACAGCGATCTCGACATGCCCTGGATTCCGCAGACCCTCGAATGGAAGCCCGGCACCTGGCACTGGGGCCATGCGGTCGCCGACCGCTTCGTCCGCGCGCTCCTCGGACTCGTTCGCGAGGGTCTTGTGGAGGAGAGCACCGACTCCGACCGGAGGGGCCTGAGGGATGCGGCGGTGAAGCTCTCGGAGGTCGTCGAGCACTTGGCCAAGTTCGAGGACGCGATTTACGACCAGATGCGCCTCACGTTGTCCGACGGAGAGGTCTTCACCCAGAGCGACCGAGATCTCCTCGCCCTGGCGGGAAAGCGGTTCGGCCAAGGTCTCCGCGCCGGGGAGAGCGCTACCGGGACGACGCTCGACCGGCTTGTCCAAGACGCCGCTCGGGCGTTTCTCGAGCACGGCGGCCTAGTCGGCGACTCGGCGAAGCTCCTCGGCGACGGCGACGAGGGGACCGCCCGCTCTGACGAAACGGACCTGGAGCGCGCAACCAGTGTGCTGGTGAATCGCTACCTGCACGTCGAGGTCGTCGAGCGGGTCGCCGCGCCGACTCAGCCCTACTCAGCGGTGCCGCGGTTTC
>DASQWP010000236.1:0-2237 GCA_035640195.1 Gaiellaceae bacterium
GTCCGAGAGGCGCCAGGCCGCGGAGGCGCCTACCGATCCGGGCGGGGGCGCCGCGCCGGGGCCGGCTCCGCAGCCCGCCTCCGCGGGCGACGACGACGCGGAGGATCGCGATGACGAAGCCGACGACGGGGACCGCGGCGATGACGGAGACGACGGCGACGACTGAGCGGGAGAGCGAGAGCCGAGGCACGTTCCTCTCCTCGGCCGGCCGGCGCCTGCGTCTGCTTCCTTCGAGCCTGCGCACGCGGATCCTCGTCTGGTTCATCGGCGTCCTAGCGCTCGGCACGCTCGTGGCCGTGGTCGTCACGCGTCAGGTGCTGGAGCTTCGTCTCGCGGAGCGCATCGACGACGAGCTCGTGCAGGAGGCGGCCGAGCTCCGCCGACTCGCCCGGGGCAACGATCCGGAGACCGGCGAGCCCTTCGGCGCTCGCGTGGAGCAGATCTTCGAGACCTACTTCGACCGGAACGTCCCCTCGCGCTACGAGGCTCTGATCACCTTCGTGGACGGACGCCTCTTCGACCGTAGTCGCCAGGTGGTCCCGTACCGGCTCGACACCGATTCCGAGCTCGTCGCCCGCTGGGCGAACGTCAGCGAGACGGATCGCGGCTCCGTGGACACTCCGGCCGGGCCTGTCGAGTACATCGCCGTTCCAGTGCAGACGAGAGGGAGGACGGAGGGCGTGTTCGTGGCCGCCATCTTCCGCGACCGCGCGGGGGAGGAGACCGAGGCCGTCGAGCTGGCGGTCGGAGCGGTCGGGCTCGCGATCCTGCTCCTCGGCTCCCTCCTGGCCTGGCGTCTGGCCGACCGCGTGCTCACGCCTGTGACCGCGCTGACGACGACCGCGCGCTCGATCTCCGAGACCGACCTGAGCCGCCGGATCCCTGTCCGCGGCCGCGACGAGGTGGCGCAGCTCGCGGAGACGTTCAACGACATGCTCGACCGCCTGGAGCGCGCGTTCGGCGCCCAGCGGCGGTTCGCCGACGACGCCGGCCACGAGCTCAAGACGCCGCTGACGATCGTGCGCGGCCATCTCGAGCTCCTCGAGGACGATCCGGAGCCGCGCCGGGAGACGGTCGCCCTAGTTATGGACGAGCTCGACCGGATGGGGCGGATCATCGAGGATCTCCTCCTCCTCGCCAAGCACGAGCAGCCGGACTTCCTCGATCTCGCGACGGTCGAGGTCGGCATGCTCACGGACGAGCTCGAGGCCAAGCTGGGGGCTCTCTCCGAAGGCCGCTGGGTCGTGGAGAATCGTGGCCGCGGAGTCATCGTCGCCGACCGCCAGCGACTGACGCAGGCGCTGGTCCAGCTCGGCCAGAACGCCGTCCGGCACGGCGGCGACAGCGGTCCGATCGTGGTCGGGTCGGCCGTCGCCGACGGCGAGGCGCGCTTCTGGGTCCACGACCGAGGTCCCGGAATCCAGCTCCAGGACCAGTCGGCGATCTTCGAGCGCTTCCGTCGCGGATCGGGCCAGCCGCGACAGGAGGGGGCCGGGCTCGGCCTTCCCATCGTCAAGGCGATCGCCGAGGCCCACCGCGGTCGAGTGGAGCTGGAGAGCCGGCCCGGGGCCGGGGCGACGTTCACGCTCGTCGTTCCGGTGGACCAGCCCGGTCCAGAGGAGGCGAGGCCGGCGTGAGCCGCATCCTGATCGTGGAGGACGAGGCCCGCATCGCCTCGTTCGTCGAGAAGGGCCTACGGGCGAACGGCTTCGCCACCGAGATCGCGGCGGACGGCGAGGCGGCACTCACGCGCATGCGGGTCGGGACTTTCGACCTCGTCATCCTCGACCTGGGCCTCCCGGATCGGGACGGGCTCGACGTCCTTCGCGACGTGCGGGCGCACCACGCCGGCCTTCCGGTCGTCATCCTCACCGCGCGCGACAGCGTCAGGGACACCGTCGTCGGGCTCGAAGGTGGAGCGGACGACTACATCACGAAACCGTTTCGGTTCGAGGAGCTCCTCGCGCGTGTGCGCGTTCGGCTGCGCGGCGAGCGGGCGGCCGAGCCGACGGTGCTTCGCAACGGCGAGGTCGTGCTCGACCTTCGCACGCGCCAGGTCGTCGTCGAAGGGAAGGCGCTCGACCTGAGCGCGCGCGAGTTCGCGCTCGCGGAGGTCTTCTTCCGCCACCCGGGCCAGGTCCTGAGCCGCGAGCAGCTCCTGAGCCACGTCTGGGGCTACGACTACGACCCCGGCTCGAACGTGGTCGAGGTGTACATCCGCTACCTGCGCCAGAAGC
>DASQWP010000237.1:0-4540 GCA_035640195.1 Gaiellaceae bacterium
CAAGTGGAGCCCGAGGATCCAGAGATCCTGGCCGACCCCCGGGCTGAACTCGTCGGTCGAGAGGGGCGCGTAGGCGGTCCAGCCCGAGTCCGCCGCTCCCGGCACGAAGCTGACGAGGATGACCAGGCCACCGAGGAGGAAGAGCCAGTACGACATGGCGTTGAGGCGGGGGAAGGCCATGTCGCGGGCGCCGATCATGAGCGGCACGAGATAGTTCCCGAACCCGGCCAGGATGGGGACGACGAAGAGGAAGATCATCGCCGTCCCGTGGATGGTGAAGAGCTGGTTGTAGCCGTTCCGGGTGAACACCTCGCTGTCCGCCTGCGCCAGCTGCAGGCGCATGAGCAGGGCCATCAGGCCGGCGGCGAAGAAGAACCCGAACGCCGAGACGATGTAGAGGAGCCCGATCCGCTTGTGGTCGACGGTCGTGATCCAGCCGAGGAGGCGTCCCTCGTGCCAGGTGGGGGCGAGCGGCTCGGTCCTAACGGCCATCCTGCCCGCCTGCCGGCGCGAGATTTGAGTCCGACTCGACGAAGGCGACGAGCGCCTCGAACTGGAACTCGGGCCAGCCGCGGCCGACGGGCGGCATGTAGCCCTCCACGTCGGGCTCGTTCCGGCCGTTTTCCAGGAGCTCCCGCAGAGACTCGAGATCGGTGAGCGTGCCGCTGCCCGCGATGGGCGGGCCGATGTCGCCCTCGCCCTGTGGGCCGTGGCAGTCGGCGCAGACGCTCTCCCACGTCGCCCGCCCGAGCGCCACCAGGCCCTCGCCCGACCGCTGTCCCTCCTGCTCGGCGAGCCACGCCTCGTAGTCAGAGGCGGAGACGACCTCGACCTCGGTCGGCATGACCGCGTGGAGGATCCCGCAGAACTCGGCGCACTTGCCTTCGTAGGTTCCCTCCTCGTCGGGGCGGAAGCGGAGGGTGTTGATTCGCCCGGGGATGGCATCGCGCTTGCCCGTGAGGTCCGGCACCCACCAGCTGTGGTCGACGTCGGAGGAGGTGAGCTCGAGCTCGACCAGCTGGTCGACCGGGAGGACGAGCCGGTCGAGCGAGACGACGCCGTTCGGATAGACGTACTGCCAGTAGAACTGGTGGGCCTCGACGCGCACGCGCAGGTCCTCGCCGTCGGCCGTCGCCTGAACGGCCGGGATGCGCACGAGCACGACCACGGCCACCGCGACCAGCATCAGCGCGGGCACGAGGGTCCAGATGATCTCGAGGCGCGTGTTGCCGTGGATTTGCGGGCCCTCAGCCTCCTCAGCGGTCGTCCTGCGCCTGCGAAAGCGGATGGCGAAGAGGACGAGAGCGGCCTCCACCGCGACGAAGACGACGGCGCAGATTCCGAACACGAACCAGTAGAGCTGGCTGATCGCCTCGCCGCTCGCCGTGCTCTGCTCGGGCGGGCCGATGCCTCCAGGAGCGGCGGCCGCCAACGGGGGAAGGGCGAGCGCGAGGCACGCGAGCACGGCGGTGACGGCGGCCTTCCTCCCCATCGGGCGCTGCGATTCTATTCAGGCCCGCCTGGCCGTGGCTTCGCTGCGAATGTCACCCGGACGGGGGAATGGCAAATCCCCCGAAGTGTGGTTCAGTTCTAGGCGAATGAGCTAGCTCATTCGGAGTGTCGCCGGAAGCTGGGAGAGGTTTTCGCGCGCCAAGGGGACAGGCATGGGGGAACCTCGGTTCCCCCATGAGCCCCTCCTCTCTCTGGTCTACGCTCGACGGGTGGACGTCTGGACCGTTCCGCTTCCGGCCGATGCGGAGGAGCCGTTCGAGGTCTTCGTGAACGGAGTTCGCCAGGAGCCGGGCGTCGATTACTCGGTCTTCGGCAGTGAGCTTCGTTTCGCGAAGCCGCTCGCCCGCGAAGGACGGCTCGGCATCGTCCGCTGGGCGAGCATGTTCTTCGGCGTGGCCGGCACGTACCGCCAGAACGACTCGGTCGACGTCATCTACGAAGCAGGTGGGGAACGACGGGTCGCCTCCGCCCTGCCGATCATCCCGCCAGGCGAGCGCTGACGACGCCGTCTCCGCCCACGGCCACGGCCGTCGGGACGACCGCGATCCCGTACTTGCGGGCGAGCTCGGGCCGGCTCGTGACGTCCACGGTGACGACGCTTCGCCCTTCCTCCCTGAGCTGGGCCTCGAGCGCCCGGCAGTCCGTGCAGAGGGGGTGCGTGAACTCGACGACGACCTCGCCGTTCGGCGGAAGCCCCAGGTCGCCGAGGTCGATGCGCTCCAGCCGGCGGGAGCGGATACCGCGGGCGCGGGCGCCGAGCCGGTAGATCTCACAACCCGCGCAGAAGCCGGTCGAGGCGGCGAGGAGGGCCAGCGCGGCGACGAGGAGACCAAGCGCCCAGCCCACCGTCGAGAGGCCGGCCCCGTGCGCCACGCTCGCCGCTCCGAGAACGGCAGCGCCCACGGCGTTGGCGAAGCGGGGAGGGCGCGCGTCTTCGATCCGCCCCTCGCCGAGCACAGGCTGGAGAAGGTCGAAGTAGGCGAGGCAGGGCAGGCACCAGCGACGGCCGAGCGTGAGCCCGAGTGCCAGCTGAGCCGCCAGGATCGCGAGCAGCGGCCACCAGCCGGTGAGGAAGGCGACCAGCGCGAGCGTGCCGACCACCGCCTGGTTGAAGCGTGGGGCGCGGGCGTCGATGACGTCGAGATCCCGGTAGGGATCGGCCGAACGTTGCTTCACTTTGGAAAGCTTACCGGCTGCCGCGCTTGAGGCCCGGCGGCAAGCTAAGCTCAGGAGGAGGGTGGAACCCGAGCAGTTCGACGATCTCAACGCCGGCTTCGTCCAGGAGCTGTTCGCCAGGTACCTCGACTCGCCGGAGGCCGTCGATCCCGAGTGGCGGCGGCTCTTCGAGTCGGGCTCGGCGGCGCTCGTGGCGAGCCACCCCCTGGTCCGCCGCCTCCGCGAGCTCTATCCGGACTCCCTCGACGGCGGCAACGGCGCCCCGGCCGCGGCCGCCGAGCCGACGACGGCGCCTGCACCCGTGCTGCTGGGAGCCGTGGCGGCCGCGATGTCACTCGTGAAGGCCCACCGGACGCACGGGCATCTCGCCGCGCGACTCGACCCGCTCGGGAGCGAGCCGATCGGCGATCCGGCGCTGGATCCCGACCGCCTCGAGCCTCGCCTGACGCCCGAGCTCCAGCGGCAGATCCCGGCGAAGGTCCTGCGCCTGCACGCCCCGGGGGAGACGCTGGCCGACGCGCTGCCACAGCTCCGCGAGACCTACTGCGGGACGATCGCGTACGAGATCGAGCACATCTCGAGCCATGAGCAGCGCGTCTGGCTGCGGGACGCCATCGAGGCGAACCGCTACCGGCAGCCGCTCACCGCGGAGGAGCAGGGGAAGCTGCTCCGGCGCCTCTCCGAGGTGGAGGGTTTCGAGCGCTATCTCCGTCGCGCCTTCCTCGGGCAGAAGCAATTCTCGATCGAAGGCCTCGACGTCATGGTGCCCATGCTCGACGAGGCGTTCGAGCTCGCCGCGGCCGACGGCGCGCGCGAGATCGTGATGGGAATGGCGCATCGCGGCCGGCTGAGCGTCCTCGCGCACGTGGTGGGGCGGCCGTACGACACGATCCTGCGCGAGTTCGAGGGCGAGCGGGTCCTCGAGGCCGTCGGCCCGGACCCGGAGGGCGGCACCGGCGACGTCAAGTACCACCACGGCGCCGACGGGACGCGGAGGACTGCGAACGGCGAGCTCCGAGTGACGCTGTCCTCGAACCCGAGCCATCTCGAGTACGTCGACCCCGTCGTCGAGGGGGAGACGCGCGCCCTCCAGACCGACCACGAGTCCGCCGAGGACACCCACGACCCGAGCTCCGCGCTCGCGGTGCTCATCCACGGCGACGCCGCTTTCCCCGGGCAGGGCGTCGTCGCCGAGACGCTCAACCTCCAGGGGCTCGACGGCTACACGACGGGCGGCACCCTTCACCTCATCGCCAACAACCAGGTCGGGTTCACGACCGACCCGGAGGAGGGGCGGTCGACGCGCTACTCGAGCGACCTGGCGAAGGGCTTCGACACGCCGATCATCCACGTGAACGCCGACGACGCCGAGGCCGCCATCACCGCGATCCGCCTGGCGATGGCCTTCCGCGCCCGCTTCCGGCACGACGTCGTCGTCGACCTGGTGGGCTACCGCCGCTTCGGCCACAACGAGGGCGACGAGCCTAGCTACACGCAGCCGCTCATGTACCGGGTGATCGAGGAGCATCCGAGCGTGCGGGAGCAGTACGCGCGGCGGCTCGCCGAGCGGGGCGTCGTGAGCGCCGAGGAGGCGGAGGCGCTCGTGGCGGCCGTGCAGGCGCGGGTGCGAGAGGCGCACGAGGCGCTCAAGGCAACGTTCGCCTCCGGCGGGGCCGGCGCGAAGGAGCGGCGGATCGGCCGCGGGGCGGACGCGCAGATCGAGACGGCCGTCGAGGCCGAGCGACTCCGGGCGCTCAATGACGAGCTGCTCGCCGTGCCGGAGGGCTTCGGCGTGCATCCCAAGCTCCTGAAGGCCCTCGAGCGCCGGCGCGAGACGCTCGGGGAGGAGGGG
>DASQWP010000238.1:0-14132 GCA_035640195.1 Gaiellaceae bacterium
CGTCCATATACTGGCGCACGTGGCACGGAAGATCCGGGTCGTGATCGCCAAGCCGGGGCTCGACGGCCACGATCGAGGGGCGAAGATCATCGCGCGCGCCCTCCGCGACGCGGGCATGGAGGTCGTCTACACGGGTCTTCACCAGACGCCCGAGCAGATCGTCGAGACGGCCATCCAGGAGGACGCGGACGCGGTCGGCATCTCCATCCTCTCGGGCGCGCACATGACGCTCGTGCCGAAGATCCTCGAAGGCCTCGCCGAGAACGGCGTCGAAGACGTGCTCGTCGTGGTCGGAGGCACGATCCCGCGCGACGACGTCACGGCCCTCAAGGAGCAGGGCGTGGCCGAGGTCTTCACGCCGGGCGCGCCGGTCTCGGACATCGTCGACTTCTTGCGCGCGAACGTGCCGGTCGAGGCGTAGCAGTGTCAGTCGACGTCGAGCGCGACGACGGCGTCGCCACGATCACCGTCAACCGCCCCGACGCGCTGAACGCGCTCGACCTCGAGCACCTGCGCGACCTGCACGGCCGCCTCGACGAGGTCGCGCGCGACGACGACGTCCGCGTGGTGGTCCTGACGGGCGCGGGCGAGCGCGCGTTCGTCGCGGGTGCCGACATCAAGTACATGAGCGGCCTCTCTGTCCTCGAAGGCCGGGAGTGGGGCGGCCTCGGGCACGCGACCGCGGAGCTGCTCGAGACGATGCCGAAGCCGACGATCGCCGCGATCAACGGCTTCGCGCTGGGCGGCGGCTGCGAGCTCGCCCTCGCGTGCGACCTCCGGTACGCCTCGACGGCCGCGAAGCTCGGCCAGCCGGAGATCAACCTCGGCATCCTGCCCGGCTGGGGAGGCACGCAGCGCCTCGCGCGCGCCACGTCGCTCGGGTTCGCCAAGGAGCTGGTGCTGACCGGACGCACGGTCGCGGCCGACGAGGCCGAGCGCCGCGGCCTCGTCAACGCCGTCTACGAGCCGGAGGAGCTCATGCCGAAGGTGCTGGAGACCGCGCGGCTCCTGGCCTCGAAGAGCCCGGTCGCGCTCGCCTGGACGAAGGAGGCGACGAACCTCGCGCTCCAGGGCGGGCACGCGGCCAATCTCGCTCAGGAGGCCGCGCTCTTCGCCATGGCCTTCTCGACGGAGGACCAGAAGGAGGGCATGAGCGCGTTCGTCGAGAAGCGGCAGCCGGAATTTCGTGGCCGTTGACCAGCTTTCTGCGGCCTACGAGCGCATCGAGCAGCTGATCGAGGAGGACGTCGCCGTCGTCCTCGACGGCGCGAACGCCACCGAGCTCGGCCGGGAAGCCGGTGCGCTCCGCGACGCCGACCGGGGCCTCTGGGGCACCTCGGCGCTCTATCACGCTCCCTACGCCGTCCTCGACGTCCATCGCCGCTACGTCGAGGCGGGCTGCGACGTCGTCTCCACGAACACGTGGGCGATCCTCGCGGCCGCGGAGCTCGAGGCCGGCGGGCTCCTCGGACGCGGAGGCGCCACGCACTGGATGGACGTCGCTCGGCTCGGCGTCCGCCTCGCCCGGCGGGCGGTCGAGGAGGCGGGACGGACCGGCGAGTGCGCCGTCGCCTTCAGCGTGAATGGGGATGTGGACAGCGCCGACCGGCGCGCCACGCTCGAGCTCCTCCTGCGCGTCTTCGAGGAGGAGCCGCCTGATCTCGTCCTCATGGAGACGATGTCCCTCATCCGTGAGGGGCTCACCGTCCCGAGCGTCGAGCTCGTGCTCGAGACGGGCCTGCCCGTCTGGCTCTCCTTCCGCCGCTGCCGGCACGGCGTCTGCGGCGTCTACGGTCAGCACTGGGGCGGCCCGGAGGGGGACGTCTTCGGCCGGGCGGCGCGCTCGTTCGAGGAGCTCGGCGTGGCGGCGCTCCTCGTCAACTGCCTGCCGCCCGACCACGTTCCCGGCATGCTCCCGTGGCTTCGCGACTTCGTCGACTTGCCGCTCGGCGTCTACCCGAACCTGGGCTACTACTCCGATGCGGGGTGGCGCTTCGACCCGCGCATAGGGCCGGCGGAGTACGCCGAGCTCGCGCTCCGATGGCGGGCCGAGGGAGCCCAGATCGTCGGCGGCTGCTGCGGGACCTCGCCCGAGCACCTCGCGGCCGCCAGGAAGGCGCTCGCCGGCACGAAGCCGGGGCGCCCGCCGAGCGGGCCGCCCGAGTCGGAGCCGGAGACGGTCGAAGCGCCGGCTCCTGAACCCTGGCTCGACGAGGAGGGGCGAACGCTCTTCCCGCTTCCCTTCCCCGAGCTCGTGTGCGAGCCGGGCGTGTTCGTCCCCACCGTCGGGAGCCTGTCCGTCTGGAAGCACGTGGCCCGGCGTTGCGTGGGGGAGGGCGCGCGCTGCCTCGACGTCGGCTGCGGAACGGGCCTCCTGGCCGTCCAGCTCGCCCTCAACGGGGCGGAGCACGTGCACGCCGTGGACATCAAGCGGGAAGCCGTCGCCAACACGCTCGCCAACGCCTTCCGGAACGGCGTCGCAGACCGTGTCAGCGGCGCCGAGGTCGATCTCTACACCTACGAGCCGGAGGAGCGCTACGACGTGGTCGTGGCGAGCCTCTACCAGATGCCCGTCGATCCCTTCGAGGAGGTGACGGGCCACCGGCCGCTCGACTTCTGGGGCCGGAACCTGCTCGACCACCTGATCGGCCTCCTGCCCGGCCTACTGGCGGACGAGGGCCGGGCGTACCTGATGCAGCTCTCGATCTTGAGCCAGGTGCGTACCGCGGAGCTCCTGCAGGCCAACGGCCTCGCGGCCACTGTCGTCGACTTCGCCTTCTTCCCCTTCAACCGGCTGTTCGAGGAGAACCGCGCGCAGATCGAGCGGGTGGAGGAGCTCTCGGACGCCTACCACGTCACGCTCGGGGACGAGGACGTGGCCGTCGCCTACGTGCTCGAGGTGGAGCACGCGCAGTAGCGGAGGGCGCCGTTGGTACCCTGTGGACCAGCGGGAGCCCCTGGACGGGGGCTGAGAGGCGGCCGCGCAGGCCGCGACCGTAGAACCTGATCTGGGTCATGCCAGCGGAGGGAGAAGTCATCCACGACCCACTCGTCATCGCAGGCCGCGAGTTTTCCTCGCGCCTCATCACAGGCACCGGCAAGTACGACTCGCCCGAGGTCATGCGCGAGGCGGTGCTCGCCTCCGGCTGCGCGATGGTCACGGTCGCCGTGCGCAGGATCGACTTCGACGAGCCGGGGGAGGACATCACCGCGCAGCTGCCGCCCGACGTCCTCCTGCTGCCCAACACGTCGGGCGCGGAGACGGCGGAGGAGGCCGTCAGGGCCGCCCGCCTCGCACGCGCCGGCGGGCTGCCGGACTGGATCAAGCTCGAGGTCATCCCCGACCCGCGCTACCTGCTCCCCGACCCGGTCGAGACGCTGCGCGCGGCGGCCGCGCTCGTGGACGAGGGCTTCACGGTTCTCCCGTACGTCCTCCCCGACCCCGTCCTCCAGAAGAAGCTCGAGGAGGTCGGGTGCGCGACCGTCATGCCGCTGGCGGCACCGATTGGGAGCGGGCGCGGGCTCAAGCTCCGCGACTCGATCCGGATCATGATCGAGCAGGCCGAGGTGCCGGTCGTCGTCGACGCGGGCCTCGGCTCGCCCTCACAGGCTGCGGAGTCGCTGGAGCTCGGCGCCCATGCAGTTCTCGTGAACACGGCGATCGCCCGCGCGGACCATCCGGTGGCGATGGCTCGTGCCTTCCGGCTCGCCGTCGAAGCGGGACGCGCCGGCTACCTCGCAGGGCTCGTCGAGGAGCAGGAGACCGCCGCTCCCTCGAGCCCCGTCGGAGGGACGGTGTGACCGGCACGATCGTCGTGAACGGCCGTGAGCACGAGCTGGCCGACGGCGAGACCGTCGCCGCCCTCCTCGAGCGGCTCGGGGTGGGTGGGCGCTTCGCCCTCGTCGAGCGGAACGGCGAGCCCGTCGAGCGCCGGGACTACGACCGCGTGGAGCTCGCAGGTGGCGACCGCCTCGTCGTCGCCCGCCCCGTCGCGGGCGGCTGAGCCCCGCCGGCTCTACCTCGTCACGCCGGTGCGGCCGGAGCTCGACGCGTTCCTGGAGGCTGCGGTCCGCGGGGGAGTGGACATGGTGCAGGTGCGCGAGAAAGGGTTGCCGGACGGGGAGCTCCTGCGCGCGCTCGAGCTCGTGCGCTCCGTCACCCGCCGGCTCGGCGTCCCCCTGGTCGTCAACGACCGGCCCGACCTGGCGGCGCTCTGCGAGGCCGACTACGTCCATGTGGGCCAGGACGACCTTCCTGTCGAGGCGACCCGAGCCTTCGGCGTCCGCGTCGGGCTCTCGACGCACGCGCGCGCGGAGATCGACGGCGCGGAGGCGGACTACATCGGGGTCGGCCCCGTCTTCGCCACGCCGACGAAGGAGGGTCGGCGCCCGGTCGGGCTCGAGCTCGTCCGCTACGCGGCGGAGCGGGCGCGCCAACCCTGGTTCGCCATCGGGGGCATCGACGGGACGAACGTCGGCGATGTCGTGGCTGCCGGCGCCCGGAGCGTGGCGGTCGTGCGCGCGATCGGCGACTCACCCGACCCGGAGCGCGCGGCCCGGGAGCTCCGCGCGGCGTTGCCCAGTTAGCCGCGGAGCAGGACCCGCTCGGCCGTATGGCGACTGCCGCGCGGAACGGCGTAGGAGAAACGGTCGGGGAACGTCGTCGTCCACACGATCACGCGCTCGCCGGCGTCCGCCTGGGCGAGGGACGAGTCGTCCGCGCTCCTCCCCGCGGAGCGCTCGAAGGCGCTCCCGGAAGGCACCTTCACGGTGGTCGCGCGACCCGGGCGGGCCCTCCAGCCGTTCGAGAGCCGCACGAGGGTCACTCGCACGCGGAGGCGCTGCGGGTCGATGTCGAGCCGCTTCGAGAGGACGCGGCCCCAGATCTTGAGCTCGAGCCTGTCCGGGGACGCGGGCGGACGGGGGTAGAGCGCCCGCCGGGCGCGGCGCAGGTACCTGTAGGGCGAGACGGCGCGGTTCCTCGGATGCACCTCGAAGTGGAGGTGCGGGGCGATCCCGTCCGCGTCGCCCGAGTCGCCCACGTAGGCGATGAGCTGCCCTCTGCGAACCCGCTCGTGGTTCCGGAGCCCCGGGGCGTACGCGATCCGGTTCCTGCACGTCGAGTTGTCGTGCGTGTCGTTGCGCATCGTGCGGTCGTTGTTGAGGTGGACGTACATGTAGGTCGTGCCGCTTCGCCCGTGGAGGTAGAGCATGCACCCTGCGCGCCAGGACCCTCGGTACTTCTCCACGCGGCCCGTTTCGACGGCGACGACCCTCGACTTCCTGCGGGCCATGATGTCGTTCCCCTGGTGCGCACCCTGACCGCGCGGGGCGCCGAAGTCGTTCGTGTAGTGGTTCTTCGCCACCACCGGGAACACGAGGCGCGGAACGGCCGCGTGCGCCGTCCCTGTGAGGACCCCCAGGAGCAGGAGGACGAGGATGGTTCGGGCTGTCGTCCGGGGGCGGCACATGGGCGAAAGGGCGCTCCGGCTCGCGCTCGAAGGCGCGGACTCTAACAGACCCTTCGGCAGGCGCCCCGAGACCCTTGAGCGCCTCGTTATGCTCCGCGGCCGTGGGGTGGGAGACGTGAAGATCGCCGTCTGCGTCAAGGAGACCCCGGAGGCGACGGCCCGCGCGCGGATCGATCCCGGCACGCACCGGCTCGACCGCAGCGGGGCCTCGACGCTCAATCCCTTCGACACTCATGCGCTCGAGGAGAGCCTGCGTGTGAAGGAGAAGACCGGGGAGGGGGAGGTCGTCGCGGTCCTCATGGGCCCGCCCCAGGCGGCCGACTCGCTCCGCAAGGCGCTCGCGATCGGCGCCGACCGCGCCGTGCACGTAGCGGACGACGCCCACGCCGGGTCTGATCTCGTGGCGACGGCGCGCGCGCTCGCCAAGGCGCTCGAGCGGGAAGAGGCCGAGCTCGTCCTCTTTGGCCAGCAGGGGAGCGACTCGGACGGCGCTGTCCTCTGGTCGGCAGTCGCCGAGCTCCTGCGCCTGCCCGTGATCTCCCAGGCGGCCAGCCTCGAGCTTGCCGACGGGAAGGTGAAGGTGAGCCGCCAGACGGAGTACGGCTACGACGTCATCGAGGCGCCGCTCCCGTGCGTCGTCGCCGTCTCGGACGCGATCAACGAGCCGCGCTACCCGTCCCTGAAGGGGATCATGGGCGCCAAGAAGAAGCCCCAGGAGACCGCCAGCCTCGCCGACCTCGGCCTCTCGGGCGACGACGTCGGCGCAGACGGCTCCCGCACTGAGGTGCTCGCTCTTTCGGAGCCGCCCTCGCGCGGCGAGAGCCGGAAGATCGAGGACGAGGGCGGCAGCGCCGCCGACCAGATCGTCTCGTTTCTTGCGGAGAAGAAGCTCCTGTAATGCCCACTCTCGTCTACGTCGAGGACCACGAAGGCGAGCTCAGCCGGGGCTCCCTCGGCGTGCTCTCGTACGTCGCCGGCCTCGGGGACGAGGTCGCGGCCGTGCTCTGTGGCTCGGGGGTGAAGGAGCTGGCGGGGGAGACCGGGCGCTACGGAGCGGCCCGCGCGCTCGTCGCCGACGACCCCGCGCTCGAGCACCCGCTGCCGCAGCCCCGCGTCGACGTCCTCGCGAAGCTCGTCGGCGACCGGGGCTTCGACGCCGTCGTCTTCGCCGCCTCCGTGCTCACCGCCGACGTGGCCGCCGGCCTCGCCGCGCGCCTGGGCGCCGGGCTCAACTGGGACCTTGTCGGCCTCGAGCGGAAGGACGGGGAGCTCGTGGGCAAGCGCCCGGCTCTCCAGGACTCCGTCTTCGTGGACGTCGGCTGGAAGGGCGAGCCCAGGATCGCCCTCATCCGGTCGGGCACGTGGGACGCAGCCGAGAAGGGCGGGCAGGCGGAGGTGGAGGAGGTTCCCGTCGAGCTCCAGGACTTCTCGCAGAAGGCGGTCATGCTCGAGCGCGCGCACGCCGAGAGCGAGGGCCCGTCGATCGAGGAGGCCGACGTGATCGTCGCCGGCGGGCGCGGGCTGGGAGAGCCGAAGAACTTCGGGCTCCTGGAGGAGCTGGCCGGGGCGCTCGGCGGCGCCGTGGCCGCGACACGGGCGGTCGTGGACGCCGGCTGGTACCCGTACGCCAGCCAGGTCGGGCAGACGGGCAAGACGGTCACGCCGAAGCTCTACGTCGCCTGCGGGATCTCGGGGGCGATCCAGCACAAGGTCGGCATGCAGAGCGCCGGCACCATCGTGGCCATCAACAAGGACCCCAACGCGCCCATCTTCGAGTACTCCGACCTGGGCGTGGTCGGCGACCTGCACGAGATCGTTCCCAAGCTCACGCAGCTCCTGAAGGAGCGCAAGGCTTCGTGACCGCCCGCCCGGCGGACTTCCCGCCGCCCTTCGACCCAAACGACTTCGTCGCCGAGCCCAGCGATCCGCCGGAGGAGCGAATCGACGTCGGCGTCCTGATCGTGGGGGCCGGGCCGGCGGGCCTCACGGCGGCCATTCGCGTGGGTCAGCTCCTCGAGGAGCGTCCGGAGCTCCGCGAGCGACTCGGCGACGTTCCGGTCGCGGTCGTCGAGAAGGGGAAGGCGCCGGGCGCCCACCTCCTCTCGGGCGCCGTCGTCAATCCGCGCGCCTTCCGCGAGCTCTTTCCCGGCGTCCACACAGGCGACCTGCCCTTCCGCCGGGCCGTCGTCCGCGAGGGCGTCTACTACCTGACGCCCAAGCGCCACGTGCGCATCCCGGCTCCGCCGACGATGTGGAACCACGGCAACTACGTCGCCTCCATCTCGGAGGTCAGCGGCTGGCTCGCTGAGAAGGCGGAGGAGCTCGGCGCCACGCTCGTCCCCGAGACGGCCGCGCGCAAGCTCCTCGTGAGCGGAGGTCGAGTGGTCGGGATCCACACCGGGGACCGCGGTCGCGGCAAGGGTGGAGAGGAGCTGGCCAACTTCGAGGCCGGCTCGGACATCAGGGCCCGCGTCACCATCCTTGCCGAGGGGACGCAAGGGCACCTCGCCGGCATCGCTCTCGACCACTTCGGCCTTCAGACCCGCCCGCAGGTGTGGGCGCTCGGCGTCAAGGAGGTCTGGGAGGTCGAGCGCGCTCACAACCGCGTCATGCACACGATGGGCTGGCCGCTCCGCGGGGGGCGCAAGTGGCGCGAGTTCGGCGGCAGCTTCATCTATCCGTTCGGCGAGAACCACATCTCGCTCGGGATGGTCGTTGGGCTCGACTACGCGGACGCGACCCTCTCGGTGCACGATCTCCTCCAGGAGCTGAAGACGCACCCGCTCGTGCGTGGCCTGCTCGCGGGCGGAAAGCGGGTCGCCTGGGGAGCGAAGACGATTCCGGAGGGCGGCTTCCTGTCCCTCCCCGACCGGCTCAGCTTCCCCGGCGGGCTGCTGGTCGGGGACTCGGCCGGCTTTGTGAACGTGCCCGCGCTCAAGGGCATCCACTACGCGATGAAGTCGGGGATGCTCGCCGCCGAGGCGGCCCTGGACGCGATCGCCCCTGGCCGCACGGCGTGGCAGCCCGGTGCGCTCGACGCGTACGATCGCGCTCTCCGCGAGAGCTACGTCTGGAAGGACCTGGAGCGCGTCCGCAATCTGCGCCCGGCCTTCCGCTACGGCTTCGTCGGGGGAGCGCTCGTCGCCGGCGCGGCGCTCAACTCGCTCGGCAAGCTCCCGCCGAGGGATCTCCAGCTGGAGCCGGACGCCGCCGCCCCTGTCGAGATCCCCCGGCGGCGCAGGCGCTACCCCAGGCCGGACGGGGAGCTCGTCTTCGACAAGCTCTCGAGCGTCTACCTGAGCGGCAACCGCACGCGGGACGACGCGCCGAGTCACCTGCGCGTCGACCGACGCGTCCGCCGGGAGATCGCCGAGACCTGGGTGCACTTGTGCCCGGCTCAGGTGTACGAGGTGGGCCGCGACGCCAGCCCGCAAGGGACCGTCGTCAACGTCGAGGTGACGCCGTCGAACTGCATCCAGTGCGGCGCCATCTCCGCCAAGGGCGGCCGGCTGACCCCGCCCGAGGGCGGAGACGGCCCCGAGTACACCGTCATGTAGGCCGCATCGCTCCGGCTCGGTCCGGGGGTCGGAGCTTGCATTCGCGCAGTGCGGCGCGCGATGTCGCATTGCAAGGTCCGACCCCGAAGTACGATCGCTCGGTGACCGACGTGGACGTTCCGGCTGCTGCCGCCGTCATCAGCGGGCGGCTGCATCGCACGCCGCTTCTCTCCTCGGAGACGCTCGGGCGTGCCTTCGGCGGGCGCGCGTTCCTGAAGGCGGAGCTGCTCCAGAAGACGGGCTCCTTCAAGCCGCGCGGGGTGCTGACGAAGCTCGCGTCGCTCTCCCCCGCGGAAAGGGAGCGAGGCGTGATCGCGGCCTCGGCCGGGAACCACGCCGCCGCGCTTGCGTGGGGCTGCGCCGTCGAGGGCGTCGACTGCCTCGTCGTCATGTGGCGGGGCGCGAGCGCGACCAAGCGGGCCGCCGCTCTCGGGTACGGCGCCACCGTCGACGAGGAGGCGACCGGCCCGCGCGAGGTCTTCCGGCGGCTCGCCGAGCTCCAGGAGGCGTCGGGCCGCGTGATCGTCCATCCGTTCGACGACCCGCTCGTCCTCTCCGGACAGGGAACCGTGGGGCTGGAGATCCTCGAGGACGTCCCGGAGGTCGACGTGGTCGTCGTGCCCACGGGTGGAGGCGGCCTGATCTCCGGAATCGCTTCCACCCTCCCGGAGGGGAGAATCGTCGCCGTCGAGCCCGAGGGCTCCGCTGCGCTCCATGCGGCCCTCGAGGCCGGCCGGCCCGTGAACGTCGACCCTCGCTCGCTGGCCGACGGTCTGAACGCGCCCTTCGCCGGCGAGCACGCCGTCGAGATCTGCCGCGCGCGCGGCGTCGAGTCCGTGCTCGTCACCGAGGAGGAGATCGCCACGGGCTTTCGCTTCCTCTACGAGCGCGCGAAGCTCGCCGCCGAGCCCGCCGGAGCGGCCGGCGTCGCTGCGCTCCTGGCGGGGAAGATAGAGGCCGTCGAGGCCGCGACGGTCGCCGTAGTTGTCTCGGGCGGCAACGTAGCCCCGGAAACGGCCTCTGGTATCCTCAAGCGAAACGACCTTCCGACCGATGAAGACCGATATCCATCCTGAATACGTCCTCGCCACCGTCCGCTGTTCCTGCGGAAACGAGTTCCAGACCCGCTCCACGAAGCCCGAGCTCCATGTCGAGATCTGCTCCGAGTGCCATCCCTTCTACACCGGTAAGCAGAAGCTCGTCGACACGGGTGGTCGCGTCGAGCGGTTCCAGCGTCGCCTCGAGAAGGCCGGCGCCCGCCGCGGGTAAGTTGGCCGGCCGGTGAGCGCGCCCATCGGCGGCCAGGCGGTTCTCGAGGGCGTGATGATGCGCGGCCCCTCCGCGTGGTCCGTCGCCGTGCGCAAGCCCGACGGCGACATCGCGGAGGTCAACCGGCCGATCGCGTCCGTCCTGCTCCGGCACCGCTGGCTCCGCATCCCCGTCGTCCGCGGAGTCATCGCTCTCGGGGAGTCGCTCGCCATCGGCTTCCGGGCGCTCGCCATCTCCGCGAACTACGCGGCCCAGGAGGAGGACGAGGACGGCAACGTCCAGACCGAGCTGACCCGCGGGCAGCTCCTCTTCGCGTTCGGCATCGCGATCGGGTTCGCGCTCCTCCTCTTCAAGGTCTCGCCGGCGCTCATCACGAGCTGGCTTCCGGTCGAGTCGACGGGCGCGTTCGTCGTCGTCGAAGGTCTCGTCCGCGTCACCATCTTCATCGCCTACCTGGTCGGCATCGGCTACCTCCCCGACCTGAAGCGCGTCTTCCAGTACCACGCGGCCGAGCACAAGGCGATCAACGCCTACGAGGCGGGCGAGCCGCTTACGCCGGAGAACGTCGCGCGGCACAGCCTCCTGCACGTCCGCTGCGGCACCGCCTTCCTCCTGTACGTGATGGTGATCGCCATCTTCGTCTTCGCCTTCTTCGGGCAGCCGGGCTGGGTCGGGCTCATCGCCACGCGCGTCGGGCTCCTGCCCGTCATCGCGGGCATCGCCTACGAGGTGATCCGCTTCGCGGGCAAGCACCCGAACCACCCCGTGCTGCGGCCGCTCCTCCAGCCGGGCCTCTGGCTCCAGCGGCTGACGACCCGCGAGCCGACGCTCGACCAGATCGAGGTCTCGATCCGCGCGCTCGACGAGGTGCTCCGGCTCGAGGGCCGGATCACCCCGGAGGAGCGCAAGGTCGAGGTCATGGCGTAGCAAGAGGCGCGCCGGCCTGGGTGATCCAGGCCCCGGAGCTATCCTGGGCGGTGTCATGGCCGCCACCATCGAAGCGTTGGTCGACGAGCTGGAGCGCTCCTACGCCGAGGCGCAGGAGCGCATGAACGACCCTGCTCTCTACTCGGACCAGAACTCGGCCCGGGATGCCGGCCGCCGCCTCAAGGACCTCGAGGGCCCCTGGAAGCTCGCCCAGGAGTGGCGCGAGGCCCGCGAGGACGCCGAGGCGGCCCGAGCCGATCCCGACCTGCGTGAGCTGCTCCCTGAGACGGAGGAGCGGCTCGAACGGCTCGCGGAGGAGCTGAAGCTCGCGCTCGTCGAGCGGGACCCGAACGACGCCAAGGACGTGATCGTCGAGATCCGCCAGGGCGTGGGCGGCGACGAGGCCGGCATCTGGGCGGGCGACCTTTACCGCATGCTCACGCGCTACGCAGAGCGATTGGGCTTCAAGTCGGAGGTTCTGGGCTCGAACCCGAACGAGACCGGCGGCTACAAGGAGGTCACCTTCGCCGTCAAGGGCGACGGCGCCTACTCGATCTTCAAGTGGGAAGGCGGCACGCACCGGGTGCAGCGCGTGCCCGAGACGGAGTCCCAGGGGCGAATCCACACGTCGACGGCGACGGTCGCGGTCATGCCGGAGGCGGAGGAGGTGGAGGTCGACCTCGACGGGAACGACCTCAAGATCGACGTCTACCGCTCCACGGGGCCCGGCGGGCAGAGCGTGAACACGACCGACTCGGCGGTGCGAATAACCCACCTCCCGACGGGAATCGTCGTGGCCATGCAGGACGAGAAGTCGCAGCTTCAGAACAAGCAGAAGGCGCTGCGGGTGTTGCGCGCGCGGCTCCTGGAGGCGGAGCTCCGGCGGCAGCGCGAGGAGCTCGACGCGGCGCGACGCTCCCAGATCGGGAGCGGCGAGCGCTCGGAGAAGATCCGCACGTACAACTTTCCGGAGAGCCGCATCACGGATCACCGGGTCAAGCTGACCGTGCACCGGCTCGAAGGCGTGCTGGACGGCGCGCTCGACGAGTTCACGGAGGCGCTCGCCGCCGAGGAGCGGCGGCAGGCGCTCGAGACTGCCGCGACGGCATGACGGCGCTCGAGGCAGTTCGCGGAGTCGCGCGCGAGCTCGACGCGGCGGGGGTGCCCTCGCCCCGCGTGGACGCCGAGTATCTCGTGGCCGAGGTCCTCCGGACGAGCCGCACGGGTCTCTACACGACTCGGCGTCCGCTCGGGGAAGAGCAGCTTCGGCGGCTGCGCTCGCTCGTGGGTCGCCGTCAGGCGCGTGAGCCGCTCGCGTACGTTCTGGGCGAGTGGGGATTCCGGCGCCTCGTGCTGCGGGTCGACCGCCGCGCGCTCGTGCCGCGGCCGGAGACGGAGGTGGTCGTCGAGCGCTGCCTCGAGCACCTGCGCGCGATCGCGGAGCCGCGCGTCCTCGACGTCGGAGTCGGCTCGGGAGCGATCGCGCTCGCCCTCTCGGACGAGCATTCCGGGGCGCGCGTACTCGCCGTCGACGGGTCCGAGGGAGCGCTCGCTCTCGCCCGCGAGAACCTGGCTCGGCTCGACGGCGACGGGCGTGTCGAGCTGCTGCGGGGTGATCTCCTGCGCGGCCTCTCGGGGCCGTTCGACCTCGTCGTCTCGAACCCGCCCTACGTCCGGCCGGAGGAGTACGAGAGCCTCCAGCCCGAGATCCGCCTCTGGGAGCCGCGCGAGGCCTTGGTCGGCCTCGGCGTGGGGGAGGCGATCGCACGGGATGCCCGCAGCGTGCTGCGCCCGGGCGGGCGGCTCGTGCTCGAGTGCGGCGACGGCCAGGCGGCGGAGCTCGCCGCCGAGCTCGTGACGCTCGGCTACGAGCACGTCCACGCGACGCCGGACCTCGCCGGCCACGACCGCGTGGTCGAAGGCCGCCGTCCCTAGCGGCCGTGTCCCGGTGCCAGGCACGGGGACGTGGCCGTGGTTGACGAGGCTGTCGCGGCCCTGCGCGCCGGGCTGCTCGTCGTCCTGCCGACGGACACGGTCTACGGGCTCTGCGCGGACGGGTACCGCGAGGCGCCCTATCGCCGCCTCTGCCGGCTGAAGGGGCGGCCCGAGGGGATGCCGACGGCGTTGCTGGCGGCGGACCTCGACACGATCCTCGACGCCGTGCCCGAAGCGCGCGGGCGGGCGGCGGTCGCGGCCCGGGCGCTCCTGCCGGGCCCCTACACGCTCGTCCTCCCCAACCCCGCGCGCCGCTTCCGCTGGCTTACGGGGACGACGCCGGAGACGATCGGCGTGCGCGTGCCGGACCTTCCGCCCGTGTCACGACCCGTGGTCGAGCGCGCCGGCGTCGTCGCCGCGACCAGCGCGAACCTGCACGGGGGCCCCGACCCGGCCCGCCTCGACGACGTTCCCGAGGAGATCCGGAGCGGCGCCGCCGTCACGCTCGACGGCGGCGACCTGCCCGGGGCGCCCTCGACCGTGATCGACCTGACCACGCCGGAGCCGGTCGTCCTCCGCGAGGGTGCCGTGCCGGCGGCCGAGGCCCTGGCCCGAGTCGCCGCGGTTAAGATCAACGGCCCGTGAGCGCCTCCCAGTCCGGAAGGCCGAAGGCCCTCGTCACCGGCGGGGCCGGCTTCATCGGTTCGCATCTCTGCGAGGCGCTGCTCAACGCGGGCTGGGAGGTGTTCGCCCTCGACGACCTCTCCACGTCCTCGATGGCCAACGTCAACCACCTGAAGGAGCGGTGGGACTTCCACCTCGTCGTCGACTCGGTCCTCTCGCCCGCGGTCGTGAACGAGCTCGTGCACAAGTGCGACGTCGTCTTCCATCTCGCGGCCGCCGTGGGTGTGCGCCTGATCGTCGAGCAGCCGGTGCGCACGCTCGTCACGAACGTCCAGGGGACGGAGATCGT
>DASQWP010000239.1:0-6626 GCA_035640195.1 Gaiellaceae bacterium
GATCTCGACGCAGAGCGGATCGAGGAGGTGATGCGCACGAACTACCTCGGGTCGGTCTGGACGACGCGGGTGTTCTTGCCCCTGCTGGAAGCGGCGGGCTCGGCACACGTCGTCAACGTCGTCTCCGTTGCCGGCCTGGTCGCCCACGGCGCCTCAGGGCCGTACTCGGCCTCGAAGCACGCGCAGCTCGCCTTCTCGCGGGGCGTGGGCACCGAGCTCGCGCGGCGGGGGATCCGCGTCCACACCGTCTCTCCCGGCCCGGTGGAGACCCCGGGCTTCCCACAGAGGAACCTCCGGCGCAGGGCTGTGCGGCGCGCCGTGCTCAGGCCCGATCAGGTGGCCGAGACGATCCTGGCCGCGGTCGAGCGAGGTCGCGCGGACGTGGTCGTTCCCCGCTACCTGCGCCTCGCCGCGGTCGCCCAGGCCGTCCTCCCCACGACCGTGACCCGCCTCGCTACGCGAGTGCGCGGGAGACCCTGAGGGCGAGCCCGCCGAGAGCGGCGCCGGCGACGGCGTCGAGCACGTAGTGGTTCGCGGTGACGAAGACGACCAGCGCGACGAGCGGCGGATAGCCGGGGGCGAGCGCGCTCAGGAGCGGGCGCTCGCTCGTGCCGGCGATGCCCGCGGCCGTCACGACCGCGTAGGCGACGTGGATGCTCGGCATGGCCGCCAGCGGGTCGTAGAGCTGGGCGATCAGGCCCTTGTCGAGATCGAGGCCGCTCACCTCGACGATCGTGTCGACGAACCCGTCGAGCGTCCGCGGCGGTGCGCACGGAAAGAGAGCGAAGATGGGCTGCGCGCCGAGCGTGGTCAGCACCGCCGCCCTCCGGAGCCGGTGGAACTCGGGGTGCCGGCGGTGGAAGAGGCGCATGAGCCAACCGACCGTGAGGCCGACGTTGAGCGTCACGTAGGCGACGTTCAGGACGGCGACCAGCCGGCGGCGCGGGAGCAGGAGGGCCTGGAGCCTCGGTTCGACGTGCAGACCGAGCCGTCGCTCGAGCGTCACGAGCCGCTCTGCGTTCCGCGCCGCCTGCAGGCGCCCCTCGTTGCCCCGCTTTCGCCGGCTCGCCAGGAGGTAGACGGCGTAGACGCTTAGGCCGATCGCGACCTCTCGGCGGCCCGAGAAGCGCGCTTTCTTTCTCCGCAACCGCATCGCCTGCGCATACTTACCCCTCAAATGCGTGCGTGGCGTCGCAACCTGGTCCGCGTCCTCATCGGCTCCGCGGCCACCGGCACCTTCCTCTGGCTCTTCCTCCGCGAGGTCGACCTGGGTGACAGCTGGCGGAAGATAACGTCGCTCCCCGGCTGGACGATGGTCGCCGCCCTCGGGCTCGTCCTCGCCAACGTGGCCATCATGACCCTGCGCTGGCGCTTCCTGCTCGCCGGTGCGGGCTACCGAATCGGTGCGCGCAAGCTCTTCTCCACGGTGTCGGTCGGGCGCGGCGCGAACAACATCCTCCCCGCGCGCGGGGGCGACCTCCTCCGCATCGAGTCGCTGCGCGAGAGGCACGTCCCGGCATTCGTGAGCGCGGGAACACTCTTCGCGGAGCGCCTGCTGGACGGCGTCGTGCTCGCCACCTGGATCCTGCTCGGCGCGTTGATGATCGGCGAGGGCGGGATCATGCTCCTGACCGGCGTCGCCCTCTCGGCGGGGACGGCGCTCGGCGTCGCCCTCGTCGCGCTCGCTGCGCGCGACCCGGACCGCGCCGAGCGGTTCGCCTGGCGCGGCACGCGGCGGCTTCCCAATCGCTGGCATACGCGCGTCACGCGCGCCGCCGCCCACTTCGTGGACGGGCTCGGCGCCTTTCGCGGTCGTCGGAGGATGGTCGCCGTCTTCGCGACATCGGTCGGGATGTGGCTGGCGGACGTCGCCATGTACTACGTCATCGGAGAGCACGCGTTCGACCTCGGCCTCCCGGTCGGCGCGTACTTCCTCCTCGAGGGCATCGGGAACCTCGCCCTCGCGGTCCCGGCGACCGCCGCCGGCATCGGGACGTTCCACTACCTGACCTTGCTCGCCGCCAAAGGGGTCGACGTGGAGCTCGACTCCGCGACCGCCTACGTCGTCACCGTCCACGCGGTGACGGTCCTCCCCGTGACGCTCCTCGGAGCCGTGATGGTACGCCCGGCTTTCCCCCGCCTGCGGGGACGGACACCCGAGGAGGCCGCGACGGAGTCGCGCTAGATCTGGCGCGCGCTCTGGTACTCGCGTGCGAGGAAGTCGAGCTCGTGCGGCTTGCGCGGTGCGACGGCGAGCGCCTCTGCAAGCCTCCGGCTTCGCCCCGAGGCGGAGAGGAGTAAGGGCTCGACAGGGCGCCCCTCCGCCTGCGCCGCCTCGACGGCGGCCGCGAGCTCGCGAGCGAGCTCGGCCGGGTCCGCCTCGGCGCCCGCGCGCAGCCGATGGGCCACGAGCTGACCGCACGTGAGCGGCATCGAGCGCCGTAGGATGCGGAGGAGCGCCGCCTCGACGTCCTCCTCCGGCGGCGGCACGGGCTCGGGAAGCGAGAGGAGCACCTTCGTCCGGCCCCGTACGAGCTGGTCGTAGGCGAGGGCGAGGGGCTGGATCGCGACGGGGCGTCCGCGCCGGAGGAGCGCACCGATGCCCGGCCTGATCGGACCGATCTCCCCGCCCGGAGACGGGCGACCTTCGGGGAAGACGACCAGCGTGCCGGGCCGGCGCAGGATCTCGACCAGGGCGCGGAAGTCGCCGGTCGCCTGGGTCGCGCGCCTGCTCCAGAAGTCGTCGAGGCCGTCGAGGACCCCGTCCCCGGGCGAGACTGCGCGCCACAGAAGGTCCGCGTAAGCGCCGCGGAGGACGTCCTCGGCTCGGCTCGGCGGGGGCAGGCTCGCCGCCGCGGCCCGCGCCCGGAGGAAGGCCGCCGTCTCCGCCGGGACGAGCTCCGCGAGCGGCGCGTCCGGGCGGGCGCGCAGCACCTCCCCGAGACGGGCGACGTGCGCGCTCCTGATCGCGTGCACCTTGACCCGAGGCAGCCAGCGTGCGACGCCGACGCCGTAGAGGAGGCGTCGCGCGGGCAGGGGCAGGTCGGGCGGGAAGCCGGCGAAGAACCCCGGCAGGAACATGTCGTCGCGCGCGGCGAAGCTCATGCGCCCGCGTCGGTTCGTGCGCATGCTCGCGCCGAAGTAGAGGGGCGGGCAGACGAGCGGCACGTCCGTTTCCCGCCGGTGGGTCACGAGGATGACGGTGCCCGGCTCGAGCTCGAGCTTCGGCCCCAGCACCTCGACCCGGAAGGCGGCGCGACTGTAGGCCCACATGCCGTGGGCGACGGCGTCGTAGAGGTCAGGCACGGCTATAGCATGGCGGCATGGCCAGCCTGAGGCTCGGAGATCCGGCTCCCGCCTTCGACCTGCCCGGCGTCGACGGAGGTAGCCACTCGCTGTCCGACTACGAGGGGCGGCCGGTTGCGGTCGTCTTCTCCTGCTGCCACTGCCCGTACGTGGTCGCCTGGGAGGACCGCCTCGACGCCGCCGCCCGCGACTACGAGGGACGCGCCGGCCTAGTCGCCGTCAACTCGAACGCGGGCTATCTGGGCGACTCGTTCGAGGACATGGAGGAGCGGGCGCGCGAGAAGGACTTCGCCTTTCCCTTCCTCTACGACGAGTCGCAGGAGGTCGCCCGCGCCTACGGCGCCGCCCGCACGCCCGAGGTCTTCGTCTTCGACGGCGAGCACCGGCTCGTCTACCACGGCGCACCCGACTCGGACCACACCGACCCGGACGGCGCCGAGCCGTACCTCCGCCCCGCGCTCGACGCCGCGCTGGCCGGGAGGCGGCCGGACGTCTCCGAGACACCCCCGGTCGGCTGCACGATCAAGTGGAAGGGCTAGGTCCGGGGTCGCGCCGCTCGCGCTCGACGAGCGCGAGCGCCTCCTCGCGCGTGGAGATCGTTCCCGCCGCCCGCTCCTCGGCGATCAGCTCCAGGAGCCGGCCGACCTCAGGGCCAGGGGGCACGCCCAGCTCGTCTCCGCGCAGGAGCGGCTTCGCCGGGTCGCCCGCGCGCGCCGCTCGCACCGCCTCGTAGAGATCGGACGCGCCCAGGAAGGCGAGCGCCGAGAGCGCCCACGGCTCCGTGCGGCGTCGGAAGCGGTGAATCTCTCTCGGCGAGCCGTCCGCCGGGCGCTCCGCGGCGAGGAGCGTCCTCGCAAACCTGGCCAGCTCCCGCGAGATCGGGAGACGCTCGAGGTTCGGGCCGAGCACGACCACGAGCAGGAAGCCGGGAAAGTCGACGAGATCGACCGCGCCGAGCCGCTCGAGCGAGCCGCCGAGCGGCCCCAGGAGGCCGAGCTGGTCGGCGCGCCGAAACCCGTCCGGAGAGAGGCGCTCCAGCTCGCCCAGGAGGCGCTCGCCCGCCGGCTCCGCGACGCGCGAGGCGGACTCGCGCAGGAGCCGCTCCCCTTCGCCGTCGAGCGCGAAGCCGAGCTCGTCCTCGAGGCGTACGGCGCGCAGGAGGCGAACGGGATCGTCGGCGAAGACGCTCGGCGAGACGACGCGGAGACGGCGCGCCTCGAGATCGGGGCGACCGCCGAGCGGGTCCACGAGCTCGGGGCTGCCGAGCGGTCGGGCCATCGCGTTGACCGTGAAGTCACGCGTGCGAAGATCGTCCTCGATCCCGTTTCGGAGCGGTGTGAAATCGACCGTCTTGCCGCTCGCGAGCGCCACCCGCCAAGCCCCGTGCCGCTCCGAGAGGGGAAAGACGGCCCCGCCCGCGAGCCGAGAGTACAGGCGCGCGGCCGGCTCGGGGTCGGAGCAGGCCACGTCCACGTCGATCACGTCGCGGCCGAGGAGTTCGTCGCGCAGCGCCCCGCCGACCACCCACGCCGGCTCGTCCCCGACTGCGCTCTTGATGAGCTCATCCATCGGCGATCACGACCACGGCCCGTCGTGGGTCACGGTTGATCCCCGAGGTGATCTCGTAGTTGATCGTGCCGAGGCGGGCGGCGTGCTCCTCGGCGAGGACGCCCTCGCCGATCAGCGTCACCGGCGTCCCCTCGGGCTCCTCCTCGAGCTCGACGGCGAAGGAGTCCATCGAGATCGTGCCGACGACGCGCCGGCGCGTGCCTCCCACGAGAACCTCCGTACCCGAGAGCCCGCGGCGGAAGCCGTCCGCGTAGCCGACGGGGACGATTCCGATCCGGGTCGCCCGTGTGGCCCTGAAGCGGCGGCCGTACCCGGTGCTTTCCCCGGCCGCGAGCGTCTTCGCCAGAGCGACGTGGCTGCGCCAGGAGAGGACCGGCTGGAGGCCGTGGCGGGCGGGGTCCTCGCCGAAGGGCGAGAGCCCGTAGACCGCGATCCCACAGCGCACGGCGTCGAAGCGGGCCTCGGGGAAGCGAAGCGCGGCGGCGCTGTTGGCCAGGTGCGCGGGCACGCCGGGGAGCTCCTCCGTGAGCGCCCGGAAGCGCTCGATCTGCTCGCGGGCGAAGGCCTCGTCGGGCTCGTCGGCGGTGGCCAGGTGGCTCATCAGGCCCACGATGCGCTCGCGCGGGAGCGCGAGGGCCTCGTCGGCGGACATGCCGAAGCGGCCCATGCCGGTGTCAACCTTGACGTGGATGGGAGCGTCGCCGGGGAGCTCCGGCGTCGAAACGGCCACCTCGAGGCGGGCCGCGCGCACCCGCTCCTCGTCGCCCGGCTCGAGCGGGCTCATGACGAGAAGGCGAGCTTCGGGAAGCGCTTCCCGGAGCTCGGCGCCCTCGGCCGCCGTGGCGACGCAGAGCGCCGACGCGCCCGCCTCGAGCGCCGCGCGGGCGCAGGCGACGGCGCCGTGTCCGTAGGCGTCCGCCTTCACGACGGCCCAGAGCTCCGCCGGGGCGGCGGCCTCACGCAGGCGCGCGACGTTCCGACGCAGAGCGGCGAGGTCGATCGTGATCGTCGAGCGGCTCATCTCGGCGAGCGAGCCTACTCGACCGGCTCAGGCGTCTCAGTCTTGGCGCAGAGTCGGCATGATCCGGTTATACATATGTGCCATAATGATGCCATGCATCGCACCACTATCATGGCGGACGAAGGGATCATCGAGCAGCTTCGGGAGATCGCCCGCGAGGAACGAACCTCGCTGGCAGAGGTGATTCGCCAGGGCCTCGAGTGGAGGGCCAAGCAGCGCCGCCCTCGGAAGCTCGCATTCATCGGAATCGGCGCATCGAAGCGACCACCCTATGACGTCGCTCGGCGTGCAGGCGACATGGACTTCGAGCCGCGTTCGTGGCGCTGATCTGCGATACCGGCCCGCTTCTGGCGGCGGCCGACCGCAACGAGGTCGATCATGAAGCATGTGCCACGCTCCTCTCGGAGAGCGTGGAGCGCCTGATCGTCCCCGCCCCGGTGGTCGTCGAGCTCGACTGGCTGATGACGAGCCGTCTCGAGCCGGCGGCCTTCGACGCCTTCCTCGGCAGCGTCGAGAATCGCTTCGTTCTCGTTGAAGAGCTGACGCCGCCGGACTACAGCCGAATTCGCCAGCTCTGCCGCCGATACTCCGATCTGGCCCTCGGCTTCGTGGACGCGGCTGTCGTAAGCATCGCCGAGCGCTACGGGGAGACGAAGCTCGCCACGCTCGACCGCAGACACTTCGGCGTCATCCGACCTCGGCACGTGCGGTCCTTCACGCTGCTGCCGGC
>DASQWP010000240.1:0-3338 GCA_035640195.1 Gaiellaceae bacterium
GACGTAATCGGGCCGACCCGCCTCGAGCACGAGCACACGCGTGGAGGGATCGGCGCTCAGGCGGTTCGCGAGGACGGATCCCGCCGAACCGCCCCCTACGATCACGAAGTCGTACGCGCGCCCGCTGATGGTGGGACCCTATCGCTCACGTGCCGGAGGGAGGTCACGGCGCAAGGCGTGCGAGCGCCGCGCGCCGCCACCGCTCGGTGGCCGCGAGCTCGTTGAACGTGTAGACGTGGAATCCGGCGACTCCGGTGTCGGGCTCGACGAGCGTGGGAACGAGTCCCTCGATGATGTGCTCGGGGCTGTAGCCGGCCGGCCTGAAGAGCTGGGAGATCCAGCCGCGTCGCTTGGAGAGGAACCGGATCGACTCGCCGACGCCGATCCGGCTCGCGACGCGGAGCAGCTTCGCCCGGGACGCCACGCCCGGGATGCCGACGTCTATCGGGAGCTCGACCCCGCGCTCGCGGACCGCGCCGATCCACCAAACGATCGTCTGCGGCTCGAAACAGACCTGGCTCACGATGTAGGTCGCGAACGGGACCTTGTCGAACATCGCCTGGATCGTCGTCTCGTCGCTGATGAGCGGGTGGCTCTCGGGGTAGCCCGTGATGCCGACGTGATCGAGACCGTGCCCCAGCCGCGTCATGGCGGCGAGGAGGTCCGCCGCGCCCGCGTACGCGCCTGCGGGCTGCTCGAGGTCCCCCGCGACCACGAAGGCGTCACGCAGACCCGCCTCCGCGATACGCGAGAGGAGTTCCCGGAGGTGGCTCTCGTCGCGAACGAGCCGCGCCGCGAGGTGGGGCGCGACCTTGCAGCCGCGAGCGGCCAGCTCCTCGGCCAGCGAGAGCGTGGCCTCGAGGCCGCGCCTCGGCGACACGGTCACCGTGATCTTGAGCTCTCGAGGGACGTGCGCGGCGACGTCGTCCTCGATCCCGTCGGCCGGGAAGATCTCGTAGCGCGGCTGTCCCAAATGGAGGGCCAGCGCCCGGCGAGCCTCCTCTCCGAGCGCGGGGGTCCCGAGCATCGCTCTCTCCGCGTCGGCGGCGCCGTTACGTCGGCGACGTCGTCTTCGCCTCGGCCCCGGCCTTGACCTCCTGCTTCGGAACCTCCTTCTCCGGGTCGATGAACGGTTTCCGTACGACCACGGCCTCGACGCGCCCGCTCGGCGGCGTCTCGACCTCCAGCTCGGTCCCGAGTTCCGTGTGCTTGATCGGCAGCATCGCGAACCCGATGTTCTTCTCGAGCCGCGGCGAGTAGCACGCCGACGTCACCGTTCCCAGCCGGTCGCCGCTCGCGTAGACGGGGAAGACGTCGATCATGGCGCCGTCGTTGTACGAGCCGAGGCTCGCGCCGCCGATCTCGACGCCGACGAGCTTGCGCTTCACGCCCTCGGCCTTGATCCGGCGGAGCGCCTCCTTGCCGATGAAGTCGGCCTCCTGCTCGAGGTCGACCATCCACTCGTAGCCCATCTCGACCTCGTACGGGTTCGTGTCGAACCACATGTCGCAACCGGGCCCGAGTGCGAGGATTCCGGCCTCGATCCGCTTGATGTGGCAGGGGCCGATCACCCTCAGGTCGTGCGGCTCGCCCGCCTCCAGGACCGTGTCCCAGAGCTTCGCGCCGTGGCGGCTCGCCTCGTGGAGGTAGATCTCGTAGCCGAGCTCGGCAGTATAGCCCGTCCGCGAGACGAGTACGCTCATCCCGTCGAGCTCGTACGGGCGCACGTAGTAGTAGGGGATCTCGGTGATGCTCTCGCCGAAGAGGTCGATCATGACGTCCTTCGACTTCGGCCCCTGCACCTGCACCGGCGCCACGTCGGGCTCGTGGATCTTCACGTCGAGGCCCGAGTTGTAGGCGACCCCCCACGCCCAGAGCAGGATGTCGCTGTCCGCGAGCGAGAGCCAGAAGCGGTTCTCCTCGAGCCGGAGGAGCACCGGGTCGTTCAGGATCCCACCCTCCGGCGAGGTAACGAAGACGTACTTGCACTGCCCGTCGTCGCACTTGTTGAGGTCGCGCGGGACGAGCATGTTCGTGAACTCGAACGCGTCGGGGCCAGAGATTTCGACCTGCCGCTCGACGGCCACGTCCCAGAGGGTGACGCCGTTCAGGAGCTGCCAGTACTCCTCGACGGGGTCGCCGTAGTGGCGGGCGTGGTACATGTGGTTGTACGTGCTGTAGAGCTTCGGCCCGTGCTTCTGGTGCGCGTAGAAGTAGGGCGACTTCCGGATCCGGGAGTAGAGCAGGACTCCCGGGGCTTCAACCACGTGCGTCAAGGCTGAACCTCCTCGTCGTCGTTTCGGAATCGGCCCGGCGCGCGCCTCGGCGCACGCTCGCGGCGGTCGGCGGCCGGGCGGCGGGCTCCGAGCGCTCCACGCCGTACCCGAGCGCGACGGAGACTTCGCCTGCGGTCCTGCCGCAGCGCTCCCCGGCGGCGGGAAGCTCCCCCTCTGGGAGCCGGTAGGCCGGCGCCGAGATCGAGACCGCCGCGACGCAGGCGCCGGCGGCGTCGAACACAGGCCCGGCGGCAGCATGGAGGCCGAGCTCGAGCTCCTCGGTCACGACGGCGAAGCCGGCTCGCCGCACGTCCTCCAGCTCGGCGCGGAGCGTCCTCCGCTCGGTGATCGTCTTGGGCGTCAGCCCCGGGAGGTCGCGCGGCAGCGCGCCGTCGCCGAAGGCGAGCAGGACCTTGCCGTTCGCCGTCGCGTGCAGCGGGAGTGCTCGGCCCGTCCAGTCGGTCAGCCCGACGAGGTGCGCCGTCTGAACCTGGTGGACATTGAGCGCGCTGTCGCCGCGACGGACGGCGAGGTTGACCGTCTCGCCCGTCTCCTCCGCCAGTCGCGCGAGCGGCTCCCGTGCCACCGAGGCGAGCGGGAGACGGCCGAGCGCGAGGGCGCCGAGCCGTACGAGCTCGGGACCAGGCGCGAAGCGGTCTCCCTCGCGCCGCACGAGGCCGCGCCTCTCGAGGGCGACGAGGAGCCGCGAGACCGTGCTCTTGTGCACGCCGAGCTCGGCGGCGAGCTCGGAGACGCCCGCGTCCGGGCGCGACTCGCTGAACGCGGCGAGGATCGAGAGGGCTTTGTCCGCCGACTGCAAGCCGTTGCGAATTTTGCAACAGCGCAGCCGTATGTGCAACGAGCGGCTACTCGGCGGGGATCTCCGAATGGACCATCCGCATGTCGATCCCCTGCGACCGGCGCACGAAGCGCGAGACAAGGTAGATGCCGAGCGCGAGGCCGTAGAGGGCGAACATGTAGTAGAAGGAGCTCCGGAAGTTCGTCCAGTCGATCCCGTAGACGGCGTTCGTCGACCACTCGTAGATCGCGAAGCCGAGGATG
>DASQWP010000241.1:0-4121 GCA_035640195.1 Gaiellaceae bacterium
ACGCCCCCGCCGGCACCTCACTTCCCGGTCAACCATCTAGAGCGGCCGAAGCTTGACAGTGCCGAGACGTGCAGGCTAGGTTTCGTGACACGGCGCCGGCGGTGTGGAGGGTTCCTCGGCTACTAGTCCGAGGGTCTGTGATGAAGGCGCGCACTTGCAATCTTGTTGGTTTTCCACTACTTCGAGAAGGGCAGAAGCTAACGATGCTTCTTGCCTTGCGGCCAAGAAAGGGGAGGAACAAGTGAAGCGTTTGTGGGCGTTTGCGGCGGCCCTGGTGGTCGGGCTTACCTGGGTCTCGCTCGCCGTCGCCCAGGATCCGGTCCAAAGAGGCTACGGCGGCGTGGCCGGCAACGTTCAGGGTGAGGTCCAGGGCGGTGGTGGCGGCTCGCTCCCGTTCACCGGTCTCGACCTGCTCCTGCTCGTGGCGGCCGGTGCTCTGCTGCTCGGTGCGGGCCTCGTGCTTCGGCGCGTGGGTCGGGCTCGGAGCTAGTTCGAGTACGAGGTCATAGCGAGCCCCGGTCTTCCGGGACTCCAAGGACTGCGGACTGCGGGTGAGAGCGACTGAGACGACGCGTGAGCGACCGCTCGCGCTGAAGCGGGCTTCGAGTGGCCTGCGCGCGCGCGGCGCGCAGCGGCCGCTCGCCTGGACGCGGGCTGCGCTCGGGACCGACGCGCTCATGCTGGTGGCCGCGGTCGTCGTGGCTGAGCTGGCCGCGCCGAGGGCGGGAGTCCCCTCGACGCCGCTCTCGTGGCTCGTCGCCTTCCCGCTCCTGACTGTCTTACTCCTCGCCATCCGCGGGATGTACCGGCCGCGCCTCTTCCTGCGGACGCTCGACGACCTTCGCGCCGTGACGACGACCACGGCGCTCGCAGCCATGATCGTCCTCTCGCTTCGCGTCCTGCTCACGGACCACACCTGGACGGCGGCGCAGACAGCACGGCTCTGGGCGTTCGCAGCCGTCTACCTCGTCGCGGGCCGGACGATCCTCGCCTGGTCCGAGCTCCAGGCGCGCCGCCGCGGCGAGGCCCTGCGACCCACGCTGCTGATCGGCGCGGGCCGCATCGGCCGGCTCACCGCCGCTCGCCTGCTCGAGCATCCCGAGTTCGGGCTGCGGCCCGTCGGCTTCCTCGACAAGGAGCCTCTGGACGAGCAGAACACCAGTGGGCAGACGCCGGTCCTGGGAGCGAGCTGGGACCTGGAGCAGGTGGTCGAGGAACATCGCGTCGAGCACGTGCTCGTCACGTTCTCCACGGCGCCGCAGCACGTGCTCCTCGATCTCGTCAAGCGCTGCGAGGCGCTCGGCATCGAGGTCTCGTTCGTGCCCCGCTTCTTCGAGAAGGTGGGCGGTCGCGTCGGCTTCGAGCACCTGGGCGGCCTGCCCATCATGAACGTCGAGGCCGCGAATCCTGCCGGCTGGCAGTTCTCGGTCAAGTATGCGGCCGACCGGGTCGTGGCCGCGCTCCTGCTCGTGCTCGTCGCGCCCGTGCTCGTGACCGCGGCCCTGGCGGTCCTCGTCACGATGGGCCGGCCGGTGTTCTTCCGCCAGGTGCGCGCAGGGCGGGACGGGCGCGCGTTCGAGATGCTGAAGATCCGCACCATGCGGAAGGCGGAGGACTCGCCAGTCGCGCTGTCGCTTCCGCCCGACACCGCTCCCGGCGGGGTGGAGGGCGAGGACCGGCGCACGCGGCTCGGCGCCTTCCTCCGGCGCACGTCTATCGACGAGCTGCCTCAGCTCTGGAACGTCGTCCGGGGCGAGCTGAGCCTCGTGGGGCCGCGCCCCGAGCGGCCGGAATACGTCGAGCTCTTCACGGAGCACATCCATCGCTACGGCGACCGCCACCGCGTCAAGGCGGGAATCACAGGTTGGGCGCAGGTGCACGGCCTTCGCGGCAACACGTCGCTGGGCGACCGCGTCGAGTGGGACAACTACTACATCGAGAACTGGTCGCTCTGGCTGGACGTCAAGGTCCTGCTGATGACGTTCGCGGCCGTGCTGTCTCCTCGCGCCGTCGAGTAGCGGCCGCCGCGGAGGCGGTTCCTCCCGTCCGGCAACGCGACCCGTGCCGAGAGCAGGTAGACGCTCGCCAGCCCCGCCCACTCGCCGTAGGGCTCGAGCAGCTCGCGCGTGTCGTCCGCCTCGGCCCACCGGCCTCGCAGGGCCGAGCAGAGCTTGACGAGGCCGAGGTCGCCCACGAGCCCGCGCTCCCGGCGGCCGAGCCCGTAGAGGCAGATCGTCCCGGCCGACCACGGTCCGAGCCCGCGTTCGCGCTCGATCCTGCGCGCGGCCGTCTCGGTGTCGACGGCGCGCAGTCGCTCGACGTCCCACTCGCGCGAGAGCCGTACGAGCGCCGTCGCCTTCCGCGCGACCAAGCCCTCGCGTTGCAGCTCGGCCGGGGAGAGCCGGGAGAACGTCTCCCGCGTGGGCGGAAGGCAAAGGCCTTCGTGCCGCGGCGCGACTCGCCGAAGCAGGCGGGCCTCGAGCCGCCTGGCCGCGCTCGCCTGGATGAGCTGACCGCAGACGGCCTTCAGGAGCGCATGGGTGACGGTGGCCGTGCGGAGCGGGCGCAGGCCGCGGAGCCGCCGGACCGGCTCCGCGAGGAGGGGATCGCGCTCGAAGCGCCGCAGGAAGGTCGTGTGGTCGTCGTCGGCCGCCAAGACGAAGCGGAGCCGTTCCAGCGCGGGCCCGGGAGCTCCTGCTTCCAGGCGGACGGCGAGCGACCCGTCCGGCCTCTGCCGGACACGCGCGAGCGCGGGCCCGTCCGCTTCGAACGCCATCGTCAGGAGCCCGTCGCGGAACGCCCGGGTCGCGTCCGAGCGGAGCCGGGCCGAGAGCGCGAGCGAGTACGGCGGTCGCGGGCGGATCGTCGTCTCGAGCACGGCCACGTGGCGCGAGCGTAACGGCTCGCTTGACTTCTCCTCCATCTGTGGAGGAGACTAGAGGGCAAGCAAGACGGGAGACGGGATGGGCATGCGGGTGCCTTGCGGCGGTCTGAGGGGGACTCAGGGGATCGTTCTCTCCTGCCCGAATTTCGGGCCGGGGGCGCTCCGATGATCCGCGCGATCATCGGAGCGAGCCTGAGGTTTCGGCTCCTGGTGCTGGCCGCCGCCGCATTGACGATGGCCGTTGGGGTCAGCCAGCTTCGCGGCGCGCCGGTGGACGTCCTTCCCGAGTTCACGCCGCCGTACGTCGAGATCCAGACCGAGGCGCTCGGGCTGTCCGCGGAAGAGGTGGAGCAGCTCATCACGGTGCCGATGGAGGCCGACCTGCTGAACGGCGTCGAGGGCATCGACGTACTCCGCTCGCAGTCGGTCCCGGGCATGTCCTCGATCGTGCTCGTGTTCGAGCCCGACGCGGACCTCTACCGGTCGCGCGCGCTCGTCCAGGAGCGCCTCGCGCAGATGGGCGCGGCGGCGATGCCGAACGTGTCCAAGCCGCCCGTCATGCTCCAGCCCTACTCGTCGTCGAGCCGACTGCTCATGTTCGGGCTCTCGTCGGAGGAGGTCTCGCCGATCGAGAAGTCCGTGATCGCGCGCTGGACGATCCAGCCGCGCCTGCTCGGGGTCCCCGGTGTCGCGAACGTGGCCATCTGGGGCTTCCGAGACCGCCAGCTGCAGGTCCAGGTGGATCCGGAGCGGCTGGCGGAGAGGGGCGTCACGCTGCAGCAGGTGGTCGAGACGACCGCGAACGCGCAGATCTCCTCGCCCCTCAGCTTCGTCGAGGGCTCGACACCGGGCACCGGGGGGTTCATCGAGACTCCGCAGCAACGGCTCGGAGTCCGGCACGTATTCGACAAGCTCAGGGACCCGAGGGAGCTGAGCAAGGTGCCGGTCGAGGGCACTGGAGGCCGTCTGCGCCTGGGCGAGGTGGCAAACGTCAAGGAGGACCACCAGCCGCTGATCGGCGATGCGATCGTGAACGACGCCGACGGCCTCCTTCTCGTGGTCGAGAAGTTCCCCGGCGCGAACACCCTAGACGTCACCCGGGGCGTCGAGGAGGCGCTCGCCGACCTCGCGCCCGGGCTCGGCGGCATGCAGCCCGACACGTCGGTCTTCCGGCCGGCGACCTTTATCGAGAACGCAATGGACAATCTCATGCTGGCCTCGGTGATCGCCGGCGTCC
>DASQWP010000242.1:0-19792 GCA_035640195.1 Gaiellaceae bacterium
GTCGGGGGTGGTCGGGGACGCGACGCGCGCGAGCCGGGAGACCGGGGAGCGGATCGTCGGCGCCCTCGTCCCCCGGATCGTCCAGGTCTGCAAGGAAACGGCGGGAAAGGAGTAGCCCGGTGGCACGACACGTGATCGACCTCTCGCAGCCCCTCTCGCGCGAGTCCCAGCTGCACCCCTTCTTCCCTCCGACGCAGATCCTGCGCCACATCCAGCACACCGACGCGGAGGAGGGGCGGCCGTCGTTCGCGGCGGAGATCATCATCACGTCGAATCACGCGGCGACCCACGTGGACGCGTTCGGGCACTACGACCGGACCCCGGGCGCGGCCGCAATTGCGGAGATGCCCCTCGACGTCTTCTGCGGCGAGGCCGTCTGCGTCGATGTCCGGCAGTACCCGAAGGCCCACGACGTCACCGCCGGCGAGCTCGAGCAGGCCGTGGCCGCGAGTGGCCAGGAGGTGTGCGAGGGCGACATCCTCCTCTTCTGCACCGACCACTACAACAGGACGGCGGGCACACCGGCCTTCCTCGACGGCTTCAGCGGCGTCTCGGCTGAGGCGGTGCACTGGATGGCCGACCGAGGCGTGAAGATCTTCGGCGTCGAGACGATCAGCCCCGACCTCGTCTACGTCACCGACGAGTATCCAACGCACCGGGCCTGCGCCGAGCGCGGGATCACGCACTACGAGAACCTCAACAACCTGAAGGACCTCGTCGGCCGGCGCTTCGAGTTCTACGGCTTCCCGCTCCGGCTGGACCCCGCCTACGGGTCGCCAGTGCGGGCCGTCGGCATCCTCGACGACTGATCGGAAGGAGCGCCATGACGGACGAGATCACGCAGGCCCTCGAGAAAGTCTTCTCCGCGGACTCCGACCTCTACCGCGGCCGGGGGTTCATGCGGCGGGTCGGCTTCGGCGTTCGGCCCGCGCTCCTCAACATCGACCTGGCAAACGCGTGGACGCGGCCGGGAAACCCCTTCAGCTGCGACGGCATGGACGTCATCATCCCCGGCGTGCAGCAGCTTCTCGCGGCCGCGCGCGCCAAGGCCGTTCCCGTCGTCTACACGACGACGGCATACGCGGTCACCGAGGGGCCGAGCACGGACATGGGCATCTGGCACCGCAAGATCCCGCTGGAGGCGCTCCAGCTCGGGACCGACGCTGTCGCCATCGACGAGCGGATCGCGCCGGAGCCCGGCGAGCAGGTGATCGTCAAGAAGGCCGCGAGCGCCTTCCACGGCACGTACCTGTCGGGGTTCCTGAAGGCGGCCGGCGTCGACACCGTCGTCGTCACCGGGGTGACGATGGCCGGCTGCGTCCGCCACACCGTCGAGGACGCCATCGCGGAGGGCTTTCGCCCGATCGTCGTGCGCGAGTGCGTGGGCGACCGCGTCGCGGGCGTGGTCGAGTGGAATCTCTTCGACATCGACGCCAAGTTCGGCGACGTGGAGCCGCTCGAGCGCGTGCTCGACTATCTCGACGGTGTCACGCCGCGCCACGAAGCGCAGCCGGCGATCGCCGGCTCAGACGTGTCCGGAACCAGCTAGGAGGAAGCCGTGCCCCGAGTCGAGCTCGTCGATCCCGACACCGCCCCGCCCGCCACGAAGACGGCCTACGAGGAGATCAAGCGAGACTGGGGCGGCATGCTCTTCACCGACTGGCGCCCGCTCGGGCGGAGCCCGAACATCATGGTCGCGGCGCACAAGCTCTTCTTCAACCTACAAGGAGAGAAGGGCGGGAGCCTCACGGACGTGCGCGACAAGGAGCTCGTCGCGATCAAGACGTCGCACATGAACGGCTGCGACTACTGCCTCGGCCACAACGTCGACTTCGGCCAGACGGTGGGGCTCTCGCTGGAGCAGATCCAGGCCGCGTGCACGAGCGACTACGCGACGAGCGACGTCCTCTCGCCGGGGCAGAAGGCGCTCCTGCGCTGGACCGAGGCGGTCACGCGCAACACGGCGGCGGAGGACGACGAGGCGTTTGCCGCGCTGAGGCGACACTACTCCGACGCGGAGATCGCCGAGCTGACGCTCATGTCCGGGCTCTTCAACATGTGGAACCGGTTCACGCGGGCGCTCCAGATCGAGCTCGAGCCGCGCGCGGAGCGGGAGCTCGCGGCGTGCCTCGCGCGGACGCAGCCGGCAGGCGTGGAGGCGCCGTGATGGCGGAGAGCTGGCGCAATAGGAAGACCCTCATCCTGAGCCGCACGGACATGATCGGCCTCCTGACCCCGGCCGAGTACAACGACTGCGTCGAGCACGCCTTTCGCATGCACGGGGAGGGCCGCGTCTACATGGAGCCGAAGGGCCACATCGTGCTCGACCGGTATCCGGGCGAGTGGGAGGTCATGCCCTCGTACATCGAAGAGCCAGAGGCGGCCGCGTGCAAGTGGGTCTCCATCCGCGAGGACAACGCCCGCTTCGATCTGCCGACGGTGTTCTCGATCCTGATCTACACCCACCCCGAGACGGGCTTCCCGCTCGCGATCTGCGACGGCTCGCACCACACGATGATGCGGACGGGCTCCTCGGCGGCGGTCTCCGCCAAGTGGCTCGCCCGCGAGGACTCGAAGGTGCTGGCGATCGTGGGGGCCGGCACCGTCGGCCGGGGCGCGCTCGCGACGTGCAACGAGGTGTTCCCGTGGGAGGAGGTGCGCGTCTGGAGCCGCAACCAGGAGACGCTCCACGGCTTCGTCGAGGACGAGCAGCCGAAGTACTCCGGCTTCGAGCTCAGGCCTTCGACAGACCTCGAGCACGTCGTCCGCGGCGCCGACGTCGTCGTCACGGGCACGCATGCACGCGGCGGGATCGTCCAGGACGCGTGGATCTCGCCGGGGACGCACATCGCAGCCCTCGGCGCCGACCTCGAAGGGGAGCAGGAGCTCGAAGGCTCTCTCCTCCAGCGCGCCCGCGTCTTCGTGGACGACATCCGCCAGTGCCGCTCGGACGGCGAGATCAACGTGCCGCTCCGGGAGGGCCTCATCAGCGAGGAGGACGTCGCCGGCGAGATCGGGAAGGTCATCGCCGGCGACCTCGAGGGCCGCCAGTCCGACGACCAGATCACCGTCTTCGACTCAACCGGGATCGCGCTTCAGGACTCCGCCACGGTGCCGCTCGAGTACGAGCGCGCGCTCGCGGCCGGCGTCGGCGTCGAGAAGAAGATGATCTCCACGTAGTCGAAGGGAGGACATGACCTCAGACGATCACTCGGGAGCCGGTCGAGGCACGCTCCTGCTCGCGGACATCACCGGTTACACGGCCTTCCTCCAAGCGGTCGGAGCAGCCCACGCCGTCGACATGGCGGCCGGCAGGTTCGTGCCGAAGGCCTATCCGCTGCTGACCAGCCTCATCGACGGGATCGTCGAACGAGTTGCTCCTCCCTTCATCTTGTCCAAGCTCGAGGGCGACGCGGTCTTCGCGTTCGCGGCCGAAGGTGAGCTGGGTGTGCGCGGCCAGGCGGTGCTGGACTGCCTGAGCGCCTGCTACCAGGCGTATCGCACCCGTCTGGACGAGGCTCGCGAGCTCGTCACCTGCACATGCGACGCGTGCGTGTCCATCGGCGGTCTCGAGCTCAAGTTCGTCCTGCATCACGGCGAGTACATCGTCCAGTCGGTCGCGGGCCATCAGGAGCTGCTCGGCCCCGACGTGACGATCTCGCACCTGCTGCTCAAGAACCATGTGGCCGACCTGATCGGGCCATCGGCGTACGCGCTCGTCACCGAGCCGGCGGCCGAGCATCTCGACGTTCCACTCGAGGGCACGCTCCCGATCACCGAGGAGTACGAGCATTACCCGCCTGTCCGGGCTTCAGTACTGGCGCTCTCCTGATGAGCGCGGTGGGCTTCCAGGAGATCGTCGACGAGCTGCTCGCGGCGACCGACGCGAGCCGCTGCACGCTCCGGCGCGACGTGCCGGGCGACTACTTCCCGGTCACCCACGAGGCGCTCGCTGCCGGGGTTCCGTCGATCCGCGAGGAGCGGACGACCGACCTGCGGAAGGCGCCGGTCGTGCGCGAGCTGCTCGAGACCGGTCGGCAGGTCGTCCAGCACGACTGCGCGAGCGCCTTCGACGATCCCGCCTTCCGGCGGATGCTCGACGCTTACGGCGGACTCGCCGCGCAGATCGTGACTCCCGTCTTCCGCGACGGGCGGCTCGCCGCGATCGTCTCGCTGCACCAGCTCGGCGCGCCGCGGCGCTGGAGCGCCGACGAGCGCGCCCTGGCGGCCGAGGCGGGCGAGCGCGTGCGGGTGCTCCTCGGAGCCTGAAGCATGCACAACCGCTGGCATCCCGACCTCGAGCCGGTGGCCACGGTCGCGCCCGGCGAGACGCTGACCCTGGAGACGGAGGACGGCCTCGCCGGCCAGCTCGGCCGCGAGAGCACGCACGACGACGCCGGCTCGCTCGACCTGGGTCTCGGTCATCCGCTCGCGGGGCCGGTGCGCGTAGAGGGGGCCGAGCCCGGCGATCTCATCGAGGTCGAGTTCGTGGCGTACGAGGCGGCGGACCTCGGCGTGACCGCGGTCATCCCCGGGTTCGGCTACCTCGCCGACCTCTTCACCGAGCCCTATCTCGTCAAGTGGGAGATCGTGGAGGGACGCGCGCGGTCGGAGGAGCTATCCGGCGTCGCCGTCCCCGGTGCCACCTTCGCCGGAGTCGCCGGCGTGGCCCCCTCGCACGTGCGCATGGCCCGGATCCGCGCGCGCGAGGAGGACCTGCGCGCGCGCGGCGGCGCGGTCGCGGACGATCTCCCGGAGACGGCCGTCCCGCCGGAGGCCGCCTTGGGGCTCAGGACGATCCCGCCGCGCGAGATCGGCGGCAACCTCGACGTACCGCAGCTCGTGGCGGGCAGCCGCCTCCTCCTCCCCGTCGACGTCTCCGGCGCGCTCTTCTCGGTCGGCGACCTGCACTTCGCGCAGGGCGAGGGCGAGGTGTGCGGCACCGGGATCGAGATCGCGGGCACGGTGACGCTGCGCTTCGGGCTGCGCACGCAGGCGGCGTGGCGCCCGCCGTTCCCCGCGTACGAGACTCCGGGGCTTCCCGCGCGGCCCGCGTTCGCGACGACCGGGCTCCCGGTGGACGAGGACGGCCGCAACGAGTCGCTCGACCTCGCGCTCGCCACGCGCCGCGCGCTCCTCGCCATGCTCGACCACCTGACCGTCGAGCGGGGTTTCCGCCGGGAAGCGGCCTACGCGCTCATGAGCGCCGTCGTCGACCTGCGCCTGTCGGAGGTCGTGGACATCCCGAACCCGGTCGTGTCGGCGCTCCTACCACTCGACATCTTCGAGAGCTAGCTTAGGCCCCGACGAGCGAGAACCACTTCTCGTCCTGGATCGTGTCCGGCGTCGGGAAGGCGACCTTGGAGTGCGAGAGGCCGAGCTCGACGATCGCCTCCGCCATCTTGAGCGCCACCGGGCCGGGGTTGATCACCGGCGCGGGCAGGTGTGCGCTCATGTACTCGCCGGCCTGGTGCATCGTCGTCGAGCCGAGCAGGATCACGTCGGCGCCGTCTTCGTCGATGGCGGCCTGCGCCTCGGCCGTCAGCCGGGCGAACATCTCCTCCTCCTTGCCCGCGAAGAGCGCCTCGACGTCGGGTGGGATGTTCACGGCCCGGATCGAAGCGCACTTCTCCCACAGGTGGTAGAGGTCCAGGTTCTTCTCGTACAGGTGGCGCCACTTGTCCCACATGGTCACGATCGAGAAGCGCTTGCCGAGCATGACCGCGACGGCGTACGAGACGAGGCCGGGCCCGAGCACGGGGATCGAGAGGCGCGAGCGCAGCGCGTACAGGCCCGAGTCGGACACCGTGTCCATGACGACGGCGTCGTAGCCCTCCTCCTCGGCGCGGAGGCCCGCCTCGGTGATGTACATGTCGAAGAGCATCGCCTCGTAGTGGTCGGCGACGACCGTCGCGCTGTTTCGGACGGGCACGCACTCGACCCCGGTGTCCGGCCCGAGGACTTCGTGCTGGATCTGGGCGGCTCGGTTGGCGATGCCCTCCTCGTCGAATGGGAACGGGATGATGAACTTGATGCGCACGTCTACCTCCCGGTCTGTTTGCGTCCGGCCTCTAGAGGTCGGCCCTTTCCGTCTCGAGTGCGGCCACGTCGCCGAACGCGCCGGCCTCGGCCAGCTCGCGCACGCGCTCGTGTGTATAGCCGCACAGGTCGACCAGCACGTCCTCCGTGTCCTCGCCGCGGAAGGGCGCTCGCCTGGCCGGCTTCTCCTCCTCGCCAACGCGGAGCGGCGTTGCCACCTGGCGCACGGTTCCGAGGCTCGGATGCTCGATGTCGACGAGGCCGTCGCGTGCCTCCACCTGGGGGTCGGCCAGCGCCTCCGCGACGTCGTTCACCCGCGCGTTGGGCACGCCGGCCGCGGTCAGCGTGTCGAGCCACTCCTCCGTCGGCCGGGTCAGGAACGTCCGGCGAAGCTCAGAGACGAGCTCCTCGCGGTGGTCGTTCCTGCCCGCGAAGTCGGCGAAGCGCCGGTCGGCCGCGAGGTCCGGCCGCTCCACGGCCTCGCAGAGCCGCTCCCAGAACTTCTGCTTCGGGCAGGCGACGACGATCCATCCGTCGGCCGTCGGGAAGTTCTGGAAGGGAACCATGGAGGGATGGGCCGACTCGGAGATCCGCTGCGGCCGGAAGCCGCGGGACGCCACCCAGGTGCCCACGTACATGAGCTCGTGCAGCGCGGTCTCGAAGAGCGAGACGTCGCAGTCGCAGCCGACACCCTCGCGCCTGGCCCGCCAGAGGCCGGCCATCAGCGCGAGAGCGGAGACGTAGCCGCCGGAGAGGTCGACGAGCGAGAGCCCGCTCTTGGTCGGAGGCCCGTCGGGCTCGCCGGTCAGGCTCATCCACCCGGCCAGGCCCTGCATCATGTAGTCGTAGCCGCCCTCCGCAGCCCGCGGACCCGTCATCCCGAAGCCGGAGAGCGAGCAGCAGACGACGCGCGGGTTCACGTCCTTCAGATCCTCGTAGGTGATGCGCAGGCGCCTGGGATGGTCGCCGCGGAGGTTCGAGTAGACGGCGTCGACCGCCCGGACGAGGTCCTCCAGGACGCCGCGCGCCTCCGGATGGCGCAGATCGAGCGAGACGCTTCGCTTGTTGCGGTTGAACGTCTCGAAGAAGAGCGAGTCCTCGCCCTCCTGGTACGGCGGCACGTAGCGTCCCACGTCGCCGCCGGAGGAGGGGTCCTCGATCTTGATCACCTCGGCGCCGAGGTCTGCGAGCTGAAGCGTCCCCCACGGCCCGGCGCCGTACTGCTCGATCGCGAGCACGCGGACGTCCGCGAGCGGAAGGCTCACGCGCGCTTCCGCATCGCGACGGCGTGCCGCCAGGCGCGCTCGTACGCGGGGCGCAGGTACTCCAGGTGCTCGCGCATCTCCTCGGCGGCGCCGTCGGCGTCGCCCGCCTCGATCGCCGCCAGGATCCGGTGGTGGTGCTCGTTGATCGACCGGTGGAAGCTCTGGCCGAGGGACGAACGTGCCAGGTGCGTCTGCAGGACGGTGAAGACCGGCTGTGCGGCGATGTAGAGCAGGGTGTTCCCGCACGCCTCGACGACGACGGTGTGGAAGCCCTTGTTGTAGGCGAACTGCTCCTGCGTCGTCATGCGGAGCGGCTCCTCGGGGATCGAGTCCCGTAGGCGCTCGACGTCGCCCTCGCTCGAGCGGCTCGCCGCGAGGCGGGCGGCCGGCACCTCGATGAGCTCGCGAAGCTCGAGGAACTCCTCCAGGGTGACGTGCTCCGACTCCGAGAGAAGGTTCAGGTTCCCGCGCAGGAACTCGGAGATGTGGTCGACCGTCGGCAGCGTGACGTAGCTGCCGCCGCCCGCTCCCTTCGTCGTGCGGATGAGGTTCTGGGCGGTCAGGACGCGCAGCGCCTCCCGCACGGTCGCCCGGCTCACGCCGAACTCGCGCGCGAGCACGGCCTCGTTCGGCAGGCGCGCCCCCGGCGGCAGCTCGCCCGAGACGATCAGCTCCCGGAGCTGGTCGTTCACCTGCTCGTACGCCTTGCGCACGCGGCGGACCGGCATGACTTCGCCTTCGTTGGCTACCGGACGGATCTTGCGCGAACGGGGCATCAGCTCTTGCCGAACTCCCGGTCGCCGGCGACCGAGACCGGGTTCGGTCGCCGCTCGGGCGCCCGCTCCTCGAAGTACCTCGTGAGGCTGCCGGCGCCGTCCCGGGACGAGCGGAGCTCTTGCCGGAGGCGCTGGGTGGCCTCCGGGTCGATCTCGAGCGTCCGCTCGTTCCGGAAGACGACGCCGTAGGCCTCCTGGGCGAGCTCGAGGGTGGTGAAGTCGTCGAGGATGTCCTCCCGCACGAGGTCGGGCTCCCGCTCGAGCGGGTCGCCGTAGCCGGCCGCGTTCGGCTCGACGAGCTCGATGAAGTCGCCGGCGGCGAAGGGGACGCCCGTCACCTTGGCCTCCAGGTATTCCTCGTCGGCGCGATCCGCGTTCTTGCGGCAGGAGGCGACGAGACCGTCCCACCCGCCGAAGACGCCGCGCGGGGGGTCGAACTGGCGGTCGCCCTCGCACGAGTACACGCCGGGTACGAGATAGCGGTTGCGCCGGATGATCCCGATGCCGCCCCGCCACTTGCCCGGCGCCGCCGGCTCGGGCCGGAGCTCGTACTGGTCGCACCGGACCGGGAAGCGGAGGTCCAGCTCCTCGATCGGGTTGTTGCGCGTGTTCGCCATCAGGTTGTCCACCGAGTCCATCGCGTCCTTGCCGTGCCGGCCGCCGTACGCGCCCTCGTTCACCTCCAGGTAGAGCCAGTATTCCCCCTGAGCCTCGTCGAACCCGGAGTACGCGCAGAAGTGGATCCCGGCGGAGTTCCCGGCCGTCGTCTGCTCCGGCAGGGCGTCGCTGAGCGCGAGGATCACGTTGTCCACGACCCGCTGCACCTGCGTGAAGCGCGAGAAGCACGCGCGCGGGAAGGTCGGGTTGTAGATCGTACCCTTGGGCGCGACCACCTCCACGGGCCGGAAGACGCCGTCGTTCTGCGGCACGTGCTCGGGGAAGACGGCCTCGTCGAGGAGGACCGTGCGCACCGCGTAGTAGGCGCCGACGAGCAGGGAGCCCTCGAAGGGTACGTTGAAGCCGGTCGGCACCTCCGGATTCGACCCGGTCAGGTCGATCGTGATCGAGTCGCCCTCGACGACCACCTTCGTCTCGACGCGCAGGCGGACGCCGCGGTTGCGCGCATCGTCGTCGAGCCAGCCGGTCGGAGCCTTGTACTCCCCGTCCGGGATCTTGGCGATCTCCCGGCGGAGCATGCGCTCGGAGTAGTCCATCCACTCGTAGGCCGCGCTCATGACGACGTCGGCGCCGTAGCGGTCGACGAGCCGGAGGAAACGATCCTTGCCGAGCTCGCAGGCCGCGAGCATGGCGTTCATGTCGCCTCGGTTCATCGTCTCCGTGCGGACGTTGTCGAAGATCATCCGGTCGAGGTCCTCGTTCAGCCTCCCACCCTCGTACCAGCGGAGCGCGTTGTACATCTTCGCCTCGGCGTAGACGTCGAACGCGTCCGCGTTGATGCCCGGGAAGGAGCCGCCCACGTCGAGCACGTGGGCCGTCACCGCCGCGAAGCCGAGCAGCTCGTCCTCGTGGAAGATCGGCACCGCGACCGCGACGTCCGGGCTGTGGGAGGCTCCGAGGTAGGGGTGGTTGTGGACGATGACGTCCCCCTCCTGGATCTCGCCCTCGAGCCGGTAGAGGAAGCCGCGGATGTACCAGGGGAGCGAGCCGATGTGCATGGGCGTCGAGTCCGACTCGCAGAGCTCGCGGCCTTCCGCGTCGAAGATCCCGGCGCCGAGGTCCTCCGACTCCCGGATGATCGAGCTGTAGCTCATCCGGAAGAGGACGCCCGCCATCTCCTTGGCGATCGCGTGGAACGCCCCGCCGAGGACGCGGAGGGTGATCGGGTCGACCTCGACCCGCTCGCGCGTGGGAGGGCCGGGCCGGCGGCCGACCTCGTACTCCATCACGCTCATCGGCCGGCCTCCGGCCGCTGAGCGGGGGGAAGGTGTGTGAGGGAACCGGGAGGCTCCTTCACTGCATCAAAGAAGGGGGCTCGTGGGGGAACCATGGTTTCCCCCACGGGAGCGAGCCGAAGGCGCGCGACGGACATGTCAGACCTCCAGTGCCTCGGCGGCCTCCAGGGCTTCCGCCCTGGCGGCGCCGCCGGTCGCGATGACGATGTTCCCGTACCCGTCGATCGAGGCGGTGAGCCCCGGCGGGATCACCGTCGTCGAGTCGTACTGATGCACGATCGTAGGCCCCTGAAGGCGGTTACCCGCCTTCAGGGAGGAGCGGTCGTAGTACCTGGTCTCCACCTCCTTGAGCTCTCCCTGCACGCGGAACCACGCCGGTCCTTCGTAGCGCAGGGCGCCCTCGGGAGGCGCCTCCTCCCCGGACTCGACCTCGGCCTTCTCGAGCGGCGGCATGAGCCCGACGCCGCGAACCCGGATGTTGGGGACTTCGATGTCGGACTCCTCGAAGCGGCGCGAGTACTCGCGCTCGTGGATGTCGTGGAAGTCGGCGCGCAGCTTCTCCGCCCACTCCTCGTCGATCGTCCCCGAGCCGACGTCGACGCGGAGCTCGTAGCCCTGGCCAGCGTAGCGCGCGTCCACGACGCGCTGGACGAGCCGGCGGTCGGCGGGAACCCCGTCCTCCTCGAGCTGACCGCGGGCTTCCTCCTCGAGCTCGGCGAAGCGCCTCTCCAGCTCGGACGTGTCGAGTGCGGAGAGGCGCTGGTAGGAGGTCGCCACGTACTCGTAGACCATGTCGGTGGCGAGGAGGCCCATGGCCGCGGTCACGCCCGGATACGGGGGAACGAGGACGGTCGGCGTTCCCACCTCGAGCGCGATCTGGGCCGCGAAGAGAGGCCCGGCCCCTCCCTCGGCGACGAGCGCGAAGTCGCGCGGGTCGAAGCCCTTGCGAACCGAGTTCTCCTCGATGGACTGCACCATCGAGTGCGTGAGGATCTGCACCGCTCCCATCGCGGCCTCCTCGACGCTCATGCCGAGCGCGCGCGCCGGGCCCTCCTCGAACGCCCGGCGGGCCCGGTCGGGCTCGAGCTCCATGCCCCCGCCGAGGAAGGCCTCGGGCCGCAGCCAGCCGAGCACGACCATCGCGTCGGTGGCCGTGGCCTCGGTTCCTCCGCGGCCGTAGGCGGCCGGCCCGGGATCGGCGCCCGCCGAGCGCGGGCCGACGCGGAAGATGCCACCGCCGTCGACGTACGCGATCGAGCCGCCTCCGGCGCCGATGGTGTCGACGTCGACCATCGGGATCATCGCCTGGTAGGGCCCGACCTTCGTGTCCAAGAGGTGCTTCATCCGCAGCTTGCCGCCCTGCGCGAGCCCGATGTCGGCGGACGTCCCTCCGACGTCGAGCGTGATCACGTTCTCGTAGCCGGCCTGCTTGCCCGCCCAGATGCCGCCGACGACACCCGCCACGGGCCCCGACATGAGGAGGTTGACCGGCCGGGCGGTCGCAGCCTCAGTCGTGGAGACGCCGCTCGCCGAGGTCATGAGATGGACGCCCGTGCGCACGTCGAGCGCGCGCAGCTCGTCCTCGAGCCGCCGCACGTAGCTCGCCACCTTCGGCCCGATGTAGGCGTTCAGGCAGACGGTGGAGAAGCGCTCGTACTCCCGGTACTGCGGCAGCACCTCGGACGAGACGGAGAGGAACGCCTCGGGGAACTCCTCCCGCACGATCTCGGCGACGCGCGCCTCGTGCTCCGAGTTCAGGAACGAGAAGAGGAAGCAGACGGCGAGAGCCTCGACCTCGGCTTCCTTGAGCTTCCGCACCTGCTCGCGCGCCTTCTCCTCGTCGAGCGGGACGAGCACCTCGCCCTCGCGGGTGATGCGCTCGGGCACCGTCAGCCGGTAGCGGCGGCGGACGATCGGATAGCGCTGCCAGGGCAGATCCTGGTAGTTGGAGAAGTTGAGGGGCTTCTTGTGGCGGGCGATGTGGAGGATGTCCCGATAGCCCTCCGTCGTGATCAGCCCGACCCGGGCGCCGTTGTGCTCGATCACGATGTTCGTGGCGATCGTCGTCCCGTGGAAGACCTGGTCGAGCGCCGCCGGAGTCTCTCCTGCCTGGGCGGTCAGCTCCCGGATCCCGTGGACGGTCCCGCGCGAGGGATCGTCGGGCGTCGTCGGCAGCTTGTGGACGAGGACCGCCCCGGACTCGTCGTCCACGTAGATGAGGTCGGTGAACGTGCCGCCGACGTCGACTCCGAGACGCTTCATGCTCTAACCCCCTGGTGTGAGGACGATCTTGCCGAAGAAGTCGCGGCTCTCCATCAGGTCCATGGCCTCCTTGGCCTGCTCGAGCCCGAGCGTCCGGTAGACGAGCGGGACGATCTTCCCGCGACGGGCCAGCTCGAGGCAGGTCTCCACCTCGTTGCGCGTGTACACGAACGAGCCGATCACGGATTTCTGTGCGCGGAAGAACGGGATGATGTCGAAGGGGACGACCTCGCCGGCGTGACCTCCGCAGATGACGAGGCGGCCGTCCTTCGAGAGCGAGTCGAGGCCCTTCTGGAAGAGATCGCCGCCGCAGTGCTCGTAGACGAGGTCGACTCCGCGGTCCTCCGTGAGGCGCATGACCTCCTCGACGACGTCCTGCTTTGCGTGGTTGATGCCCGCGTCCATGCCGAGCTCGGCCGCGCGGGCGAGCTTCTCGTCGCTGGAGGCGGTGCCGATTACGTAGGCGCCGGCCATGTGCGCGAGCTGCACGGCGGCGGAGCCGATTCCGCTCCCGACGGCGTTGACGAGCACGGTCTCGCCCGGGTGCAGCTCACCGCGCGTGAAGAGCATGTGCCAGGCGGTGGCGAAGGGAATCTGGAGCGCAGCCGCCTCGACGTCCCCGAGCTCCTCGGGGACTCGGAGGAGCTGCGAGGCGGAGCAGACGAGGCGCTCCGCGTACCCGCCCGAGTGGACGAAGCTGATGAAGCCGGCGGCCAGGCAGAGCGACTCCCGACCCGTGGTGCAGAAGCGGCAGCGCCCGCAGGTGTCCATGAGGTGCGGCATGACACGGTCCCCGACCTCCCAGCCCTCGACTCCCTCCCCCACCTCGGCGATCCGCCCGACGACCTCCAGGCCCAGCACGTGAGGCGGCTCGACCGGGAAGCGCGAGACTCCTTCGCGGACGTCGACGTCGAGGTGGTTCAGGGCGCAGGCCGCCACGTCGAGCGCAACCTCGCCGGGCCCCGGCCGCGGATCGTCGAGCTCCTCGAGCCGCAGCACGTCGGAGCTTCCGAACTCGTGGAAAACCACCGCCTTCACGAGATCCTCCCCTCCTCTTCCGCGAAAAGACGAGTTCATGTTTATGTCTGACTTCGGCAAGAATGTCAACTTGCCATGTCGTCGCTCGCCTCCGCACGGTCCCTCCTGTTCGCTCCGGGAAACGACGGGCACAAGCTCGCCAAGGCGCTCTCGGCGGGGGCGGACGTCATCGTCGCCGACCTCGAGGACGCCGTCCCGGCCGGGGAGAAGGAGACGGCTCGGAGGATCGTGGCCGAGCATCTTGCGGAACGGCAGACCGAGAGCCTCGTCGCCGTCCGCGTGAACGGGGCCGGCACGGCCTTCTGGGACGACGACCTGCGCGCCGTCGCAGAGCTTCCGCTGGACGTGCTCGTCTTGCCGAAGTCCACGCCCGCCGCGGTCGCGGAGCTGCCTCCCGGGGGCCCGCCGGTCGTCGCCGTCGTCGAGAGCGCCCGAGGGCTCAAGCACGCCTACGAGACGGCGTCGGCGCCCGGCGTCGCGGCGCTCGCGCTCGGCGCCGTCGACCTCGGCCTCGAGCTCGGTCTCGAGCCCCGGCCCGACGGGCAGGAGGTCCTCCTCGCGCGCTCCCAGCTCGTGCTCGACTCTGCCGCCGTGGGCATCCGCGCGCCCTTCGACCTCGTGCATCTGGACACGCGGGACACGGAAGGCCTCGAGCACGAGTGCCGCCTCGCGCGCTCGCTCGGTTTCCGAGGCAAGCTCTGCATCCACCCGGCCCAGGTGGAGGTCGTGAACCGGATCTTCTCTCCGCGCGAGGACGAGCTCGAGCACGCCCGGCGCGTGATCGACGTGTACGAGCAGAGTGCCGCCGAGGGGCGCGGCGTCGTCGCGCTCGACGGCGAGATGGTCGACCTCCCCGTGGTCGAGCGGGCACGGCAGATACTGGCGCAAGCGGAAAGGAGCGCTCCCGATGGCAGCTGAGCACGCGGTCGCGCCGAAGACGTGGCGCGGAAGGTACTACGAGGATTTCGACGTGGGCGACGTCTTCCGGAGCCGCTTCGGACGGACGCTGACCGAGACGGAGAACATCTGGTTCACCTGCCTGACGCTGAACACGAACCAGGTGCACTTCAACGTGCCCTTCGCCGAGCGGACCCGCTTCGGGCGGCCCCTCGTGAACTCGACCTTCACGCTCGCCGTCGTGACGGGCATGACCGTCCCGGACACGAGCGAGAACGCAGCCGCCAACCTCTCCTGGACGGACATCAAGCTCCCGAACCCGGTTTTCGCCGGCGACACGCTCTGGGCGGAGAGCGAGATCACGGACCTGCGCGAGTCGGCCTCCAACCCGAGCGTCGGGATCGTCACCATGCGGTGTCGTGGGCTCAACCAGCGGCGCGAGGTCGTGATCGAGTTCAAGCGGACGTTCATGGTCTACAAGCGCGACGCCCCCGAGGTCGGGGACACCTTCCCCGGTACCGACGACGACTGGACGGTGTGAGATGAGGGCAGCGGAGAGATTCGCGGAGTGGGCGACCGGCCTCCGCCTGGACGATGTCCCGGGCGAGGTCGCCGAGGCGGCCAAGCTCCATCTCCTGGACACGCTCGGCTGCGGCCTCGCCGCGACCGCTCTCGACGTGGCGACGGAGGGAAGGCAGACGATGGCGGAGCTGGGCGGCGAGGACCAGGCCACAGTCATCGGCTCGCGGTCGGGGCTGCCCGCGGCGGGCGCCGCGTTCGCCAATGCGATGGTCTGCCACGGCCTCGACTACGACGACACCCACTCGGACTCGGTGGCGCACGTGAGCGTCGTCTCCTGCCCCACGTCGCTCGCCGTCGCGGAGGCGACCGGCGCCGGTGGGAGCGACGCGCTCACCGCGATCGTGGCCGCGAACGAGGTCGTCACCCGTGTCGGCATGGCCGCCTCGGGCCTCTTCCACAAGCGCGGCTTCCATCCGACGGCCATCTGCGGCATCTTCGGGGCGACGGCCGCGGCCGCCCGCCTCGGAGGCCTGGATCGGGAGCGGACCACGAGCGCGCTCGGGATCGCCGGCTCGCTCGCCTCCGGCCTCTTCGCCTATCTCGAGGACGGCACGGCGACGAAGCCGATCCACCCGGCGTGGGCCGCGCACGGCGCCGTGCTGGCGGCGCGACTGGCCGCCCACGGGGCCGAGGGGCCGCCAAGCGTGTTCGAGGGGAAGTTCGGGCTCTACCACGCCTTCCTCGGCGCCGCGCAGGGCGAGATCGACCTCGAGCGACAGCTCGCCGACCTCGGCTCCCGCTGGGAGACGCCGCGGATCGCGTACAAGCCCTATCCGGCGTGTCATTTCATGCACGGGGCGGTCGGGGCGACCGCCGACGCCACCGCGGGCGGGCTCTCGCCCGACGACGTCGAGGACGTCGTCGTGACCGTCCCCGCCGCCGGAGTCGACCTCGTGCTCGAGCCGGCCGGGTCGAAGCTCGCGCCCCGGACGCCGTACGAGGCGAAGTTCAGCCTCCAGTACTCGGCCGCCGCCATGCTCGTGCACGGACGGTGCGGCGTGACGACCTACTCGCCCGAGGCGATCCAGGATCAGCGCGTCCTCGACCTCGCCAGGCGGGTTCGCTACGAGATCAAGGACTATCCGACGTATCCGGCCGCGTTCCCCGGCGGCGTGCGCATCACGACGCGCGACGGCCGTACGCTCGAGGCCGACCTCCCTCACCAGCGCGGCGGCCCGGAGAACCCGATGAGCTCCGGCGAGGTGCGGGACAAGTTCCGCGAGAACGCGGCGCTCGCGCTCGACGTGGAGGCGGTCGGAGCGCTCGAGGAGGCGATCCTCGCGCTCGAGGAGCAGGTCGACCTCCGCGCCGCGCTCGCCCCGCTCGCGAAGGCAACGGTCGCAGAGGGCGCCGTCGCCTGATGGCCACCGCCGAGCTCACGAGCGAGCAGCAGGAGATCGTCGCCACCATCAGGGCGTTCGTCGAGCGCGACGTCGTCCCGGTCGCGTCCGACCTCGAGCACGCCGACGAGTACCCGACTGAGCTCGTCGAGACGATGAGGGAGCTCGGCCTCTTCGGCGTCACGATCCCGGAGGAGTACGGGGGCCTGGGCCTCGACCTGACCACGTACGCGCTGATCCAGGTCGAGCTCTCGCGCGGCTGGATGAGCCTCTCCGGGGTCCTCAACACCCACTTCATCTCCGCCTGGATGATCAAGACGTACGGGACCGACGAGCAGCGGCGCGCCTACCTGCCCCGCATGGCCACCGGCGAGGTCCATTTCGCCTACTCCATGACGGAGCCGCATGCGGGCTCGGACGTGCAGGCGATCCGCACGCGGGCCGTCCGCGAAGGCGACGAGTACGTGATCACCGGTCAGAAGATGTGGGCCACGAACGGCCTGCGCTCGAACGCAGTGATGCTGCTCGCGAGGACGGACCCGGACGCCGACCCGCCCCACCGGGGCATGACCGCCTTCATCGTCGAGAAGGAGCCGAACGCCTACGAGCAGCCCGGCCTCACGATCTCGAAGCCGCTCAAGAAGCTGGGCTACAAGGGCGTCGAGACCGTAGGGATGACCTTCGACGGCTTCAGGGTCCCCGCATCCAACGTTCTCGGAGGCGAAGCCGGAGAGAACGCCGGCTTCCGCCAGTTCATGGGCGGGATCGAGCTCGGGCGCGTCAACATCGCCGCCCGCGCGGTCGGAATCGCCCAGGCGGCCTTCGAGGCCGCGATCCGCTACGCGCAGGAGCGGGAGGCGTTCGGCAAGCCGATCGCGCACCACCAGGCGATCCAGCTCAAGCTGGCGCAGATGGCGACGAAGATCGAGGCCTCGCGCCTCCTCATGCTCGAGGCCTCGCGCAAGAAGGACGCCGGCGAGCGCGCCGACCTCGAGGCCGGGATGGCGAAGCTCTTCGCCACCGAGACCGCCGAGGAGGTCGCGCTCGAGGCGATGCGGATCCACGGCGGCTACGGCTACTCGCAGGAGTACCCGGTGGAGCGCCTCTACCGCGACGCGCCGGTCCTCATCCTCGGCGAGGGGTCGAACGAGATCCAGCAGCTCCTGATCGCCCGGCGGCTGCTCGAGCAGTACCAGGTCTGACAGTGGACTTCGCGCTTCCCGACGAGCTGACCGAGATCCGGGCGGCCGTCCGCGAGCTTTGCGCCGGCTTCCCCGGTGAGTACTGGCGCTCGCTCGAGCCCGACCGCTACCCGGAGGAGTTCGTCGCCGCCCTCACCGAGCACGGCTGGCTCGCGGCGCTCATCCCCGAGGAGTTCGGGGGCGCCGGGCTCGGCCTGACGGCCGGCACCGTCATCCTCGAGGAGATCAACGCCTCGGGCGGGAACGCAGGCGCCTGCCACGCCCAGATGTACACGATGGGAACGGTGCTCCGACACGGGAGCGAGGAGCAGAAGCGCCGCTACCTGCCCAGGATCGCGGCCGGGGAGCTCCGCCTGCAGGCCTTCGGCGTCACGGAGCCGACCGTCGGCTCGGACACGACCCGGATCCAGACGACCGCGGAGCGGGTCGACGGCGGGTACGTCGTCCGCGGCCAGAAGGTGTTCACGTCGCGCGCCCTCTACTCCGACCTCATGCTCCTCCTCGCGCGAACGACGCCGCTCGACGAGGTCGAGAAGAAGAGCGAGGGCCTCTCGGTCTTCCTCGTCGACATGGAGGCCGCCGGAGAGAAGCTCACCATCCGGCCCCTGCGCACGATGATGAACCACGCCTCCACCGAGGTCTTCCTGGACGGCGTCGAGCTGCCCGCCGACTCGCTCGTCGGCGAGGAGGGCCAGGGCTTCCGCTACATCCTCGACGGGATGAACGCGGAGCGCGTGCTGATCGCGGCCGAGTGCATCGGCGACGGGCGCTGGTTCGTCGAGAAGGCCGCGCGCTACGCCTCCGACCGGATCGTTTTCGGGCGGCCGATCGGCGCGAACCAGGGCGTCCAGTTCCCACTCGCGCGCGCGCATGCGTCCATCGAGGCCGCCGACCTAATGCGCTACAAGGCGGCCTGGCTCTTCGAGCAGGGAAGGCCGGCGGGAGCGGAGGCGAACATGGCCAAGCTGCTCGCGGCGGAGGCGTCGTGGGAGGCGGCGAACGCCTGCCTCGACGCCCACGGAGGCTGGGGCTTCGCGGAGGAGTACGACGTGGAGCGGAAGTTTCGCGAGACGCGGCTCTACATGATCGCGCCGGTCTCGAACAACCTCATCCTCGCCTACCTGGGCCAGCACGTCCTCGGCATGCCGCGCTCCTACTAGTCCGTCGTGCGCTTCGGCCTCTTCGTCGCCGCGCAGCACCCGGCTGGGGACGACCCCGGCGCTCGCCTCGCAGAGCATCTCGAGCAGGTGCAGTTCGTGCGCGAGGCCGGCTTCCACTCGATCTTCGCCGGACAGCACTTCCTCCCCGCGCCTTACCAGATGCTCCAGCCGGTGCCGCTGCTCGCCCGGCTCGCGGCCGAGGCCGGCGACCTGCGAGTCGGCGCCGGCATCCTGCTCCTCCCGCTCCTCAACCCCGTCGAGGTCGCCGAGGAGGCGGCCACGCTCGACGTCCTCACCGGCGGCCGCTTCGTGCTCGGCGTCGGGCTCGGCTATCGCGACGAGGAGAACGCAGCCTTCGGAGTGCCCGCCGAGCGCGTGCGTGTGTTCCGCGAGAAGCTCGACGTCGTCCGACGGCTGCTCGAGGGCGACGAGGTGACGGCGAGCGGACACGGCTACCGGCTGGACGGGGCCCGCCTCGCCCCACGGCCGCTCCAGCGTCCGCGCCCGCCAATCTGGATGGCCGCGAACAGCGATGCCGCCGTCCGGCGCGCCGCCCGACTTGCCGACACCTGGTTCGTGAACCCACATGCCAGCGTCGCCGAGGTGGAGCGGCAGCTCGCGCTCTTCCGCGCCGAGCGGGGCTCCGGCCCGGAGGAGCTGCCGATGCTGCGCGAGGCTTGCATCGCCCCGACCGACGAGGAGGCGCTCGCGGCGGCCCGCCCCCACCTCGCCCCGAAGTACGAGGCTTACGTGAGCTGGGGCCAGAGCGACGTCCTGCCGCCGACCGACACCCTGCGGCGGGAGTGGGACGAGCTGCGCGCAGGCAGGTTCATCGTCGGAGCGCCCGAGACGGCCGCGGAGCAGATCCGCGCGCTCGCCGATCTCGGGGTCACAGAGCTCGTCCTGCGAGTCCAGTGGCCGGGGATGCCGCAGAGGGATGCGCTGCGCACGCTCGACCTGCTCGCGACGGAGGTGCTCCCGCGTGCTTGAGCGCGGCGCGATCGACCTCATCGTCTACGGGACCGAAGAGCCGGCGGCGCTCATGGAATGTGCCGAGCTCGCCGAGGAGGCGGGTCTCGGCGGGATCTGGGTGGGCGACTCGCCCGTCCTCTGGCGCGAGCTCTACGTCCTCCTCGGCGCCGCCGCCGAGCGCACGGCCCGCGTCCGCCTCGGGCCCGCGGTGACGAATCCGGTCTCACGGCACATCGCCGTGACGGCGAGCGCCCTGATGACTCTCCAGGAGCTCTCGGACGGCCGCGCCCAGCTCGGCCTCGGGCTCGGCTATCGCGACGAGGAGAACGCAGCCTTCGGAGTGCCC
>DASQWP010000243.1:0-4856 GCA_035640195.1 Gaiellaceae bacterium
GCACCGTACGCCCTTCGTCCGAGCCTGACGACCGGGTTGGTCTCGGCCGCCCCCGACGGCACTCGAATGACCGGCCAAGCATCTACGCTCCGCTGAGCGCATGAACATCATCGTCCTCGGGGCCGGGCAGGTCGGCATGACGATCGTGGAAGCGCTCCACGACGAGCACGACGTCACCGTGATCGACATCGACGCGGGCCGCCTCCAGGCGCTTTCCTACCGGTACGACGTCCGCACGGTGACAGGCAACGGCGCGACGCGCCGCATCCTCCAGGACGCGGGGATCGGGAAGGCCGCCCTCATGATCGCCTGCACGTCCCGGGACGAGATCAACCTCGTCGCCGCCATGCTCGCCAAGAAGCTGGCGAGCGCGCAGACCATCGTGCGGACGTCGAACCCGGAGTACATCGAGGCCTGGCAGGAGCGCCAGATCGACGTCGACTTCATGGTCTCCTCCGAGCTCGAGACGGCCTACGCGGTCTCGCGCACCATCGGCGTCCCGGCCGCAAGGCAGACGGACGTCTTCGCCGAGGGGCAGGTGCAGATCGTCGAGTTCGACGTGCCCGGTCGGGACGAGCGGGGACGCGTGAGCGGCATCCCGCTTACGGAGGCGGCGGAGCGGGCTGCCGAGCGGGCCGCCGGAGGAGACTACGGAGAGGTCGTCGGCCGACCGCTCCGCGAGGCGCGCATCCCGGCCGAGTCGAAGGTGGCGAGCATCATCCGGGGCGAGCGCGCGATCGTGCCGCGGGGAGACCAGGTGATCATGCCCGGTGATCGGGTGGTCGTCATCGGCTCGCCCGACGCGGCCAAGGCGTGGAGCCGGATCATGGCGCGGGGAGAGCGTCCGATCGACGACGTCGTCGTCTTCGGCGGGGGGCAGACGGGCCTGGCGATCGCCCGCGTGCTCCTGAGTCAGGGCATCCGTGTCCGCCTGGTCGAGTCCCGGGAGGAGCGGGCGCGGGAGGTGGCGGAAGAGCTGCCGGAGGCACGCGTGTACTGGGCGACCGGCGTCGACGCGGACTTCCTCGAGCGGGAGCGGATCGGGCAAGCCCGTGCGGCGATCTTCGCCATGCGCGAGGACGCGAAGAACCTCTACGCGGCGACGCTCGCGCGCGTCCACGGCATCGGCTTCACGATCGCGATCGTCCACGAGCCGATCTCGGTCGAGGTCTTCGAGCGCGCGGGGATCGACGTCGCCGTCAACCCGCGCTCGGTCACGGCGGAGGAGATCGTCCGCTTCGCCCACGATCCCCGGATCCGCCAGCTGGCCATGCTCGAGGGCGACCGCTTCGAGATCCTCGACATCACGGTGCGCGAGGAGAGCAAGCTCGTAGGCACGCCGTTCAAGGAGCTGCCCATGACCGGCTCGCTCATCGGCGCGATCGTCCGCGACGGGACGGCAATCTTCCCTCACGGCGAGGACATGCTCGAGCCGGGCGACCGGGCGATCATCTTCACGGAATCGCGCCGCGTCGCCGACGTCGAGAAGGCCCTCTAGCCCCTTGGAGCTCGTCGCGCGAATTCGGCGGCCCGGCCGGCTGGGGATGCTCGGGGTGGACGTCGGGAGCGCGCTCAACCTCGTCGCCGCCGTCCTCAAGTACCTCGGTGCGGCCTTCCTCTTCCCGACGGCGATCGCGCTCGGCTACGGAGAGCCCGTCTGGCCCTTCCTCGCCGCCGGGGCGATTACAGCGGCTGCCGGGTTCCTCGTCGAGCGCGGTACGCAGGGGAAGGAGCGCGTGGGCGTGCGAGAGGGCTTCCTGGTCGTCGCGCTCACCTGGCTGACTGTCCCCGCCTTCGGCGCGCTGCCCTACCTCTTCGCGGACGAGCCGCAGCTCGCCAACCCGGTCAACGCCTACTTCGAGGCCATGTCCGGCTTCACGGCGACCGGCGCCACCGTACTCACCAACATCGAAGCGCTGGACCACTCGGTGGCCATGTGGCGGCAGTTCACCCAGTGGCTCGGCGGCATGGGCATCGTCGTCCTGGCCGTGGCGATCCTCCCGCGTCTGCGCGTCGGAGGGCGCCAGCTCCTCCAGTCCGAGCTCGCCGGCCCGACCGAAGTCGAGCGCCTCTCGGCCACGATCCGGGAGACGGCCAGGCGCCTCTGGGTGCTCTACGTCGGCCTGACCTTGCTGGCGATCGCTGTGCTGACCATGTTCGGATGGACGGGCATCGACTCCTCCATGAGCCCCTACAAGGCCGCGGCCCATGCCTTCTCGACCCTCTCCATCGGCGGCTTCTCGACGGAGGAGGAGTCTCTGGCCGCGTTCGGCGTCGCCACCCAGTGGGCCGTCGTCGCGTTCATCGTGCTCGCCGGCATCAACTTCCTGCGCCTCTACCTCGTGCTCGTGCAGGGGAAGGTTCTGGCAGTTTCGCGCGACGACGAGTTCCGGCTCTACCTGGCCTTCTTGCTCGTCGGCTCCGTCCTGCTGCTCGTCGAGCTTCTGGCCGGGGGGCTCGCGGAGGGCGAGGAGGCGATCCGACACGCCGTCTTCCAGAGCGTCTCGATCATGACGACGACCGGCTTCGTCACGACCGACTACACCGCGTGGAGCCCAGTCGCCGAGCTCACTCTGCTGATCCTCATGTTCCTCGGAGCCTCCGCAGGCTCGACCGGAGGGTCGATCAAGGTCGTCAGGCATCTGCTCATGTTCCGGATCATCCGCCGGGAGCTCGAGCAAACCGTCCACCGGGAGGCGGTCGTGCCGGTGCGGCTGAACAGGGCCGTCATCGACGACCGCGCCCTCCGTGGCGTCGTGACCTTCATCGTCCTCTACATCGGGCTCTTCGCCTTCGGCGCTCTGGGACTCGTCATCGACGCGCAACGGTCCGCGCTCGAGGTGGCGTCCTTCGAGGCTCTGGGCGCGGCCGCCGCGTGTCTCGGTAACGTCGGGCCCGCCTTCGGCTTCGCCGGGCCGCTCGGCTCGTACGAGCCCTTCAGCAACCTTTCGACGGGCGTCCTCATCGGCCTGATGTGGCTCGGCCGGCTCGAGATCATTCCCGTGGCCGTCCTCCTGACGAGGAGCTACTGGCGCGCGTGATCGCCGCAGCCGGGCGCATCCGGCGGGGGATCGGCGTCGACGTCGGTGCGGCGCTCGACCTCGTCGGGGCGCTCGTCCGGTACCTCGCGCTCGCGTTTCTCTTCCCAGCCGCCGTCGCCGTCGGCTACGACGAGCCGGCCTGGCCGTTCCTCGCCGCGGGGGCGATCACGGCCGGTCTCGGGTGGAGACTCGAGGCGACTACGCAGGGGAAGGAGCGCGTGGGCGTCCGCGAAGCGTTGCTCGAGCTCGTGCCCGTGATCGTGCTCTTCACGAGGGCGTACTGGCGCGCGTGAGTGGCTTGGCGCCGCTCGTCGCGACCGAGCCCAGCCCGTCCGACTCGCCGAGTAGTGTCGCGCCCGGTGGAGGGCGACTTCCTCAGGCGTGGAACGGCCGAGTTCGTGGGCGCTTTCGCGCTCATGTTCGTCGGCGGGGGGGCGATCATGACGGGAGCAGACCTCGTCGGCGTCGCGCTCGCGCACGGCCTCGTGATCGCGGTAATGGCGTCCGCAGTCGGCCACATCTCCGGCGGTCATTTCAACCCTGCTGTGACGTTCGGCTTCTTCGTCACGCGCCGGATCGACCCGGCGCTGGCGCTCGTCTACTGGGTTGCCCAGCTCGCGGGGGCGACGCTCGCGGCGCTCCTCCTGTGGTGGATCTATCCGAGCGATGTCACCGAGGGCACCAGCCTTGGCGCTCCGGTGCTCGGCGGCGGGATCGGCGTCGGGGCGGGCCTCTTCGTCGAAGCGGTGCTGACGTTCTTCCTCGTCTGGGTCATCTTCGCCACGGCGGCCGATCCTCGCGGAACGTTCAAGTCGATCGCCGGGCTTGCGATCGGGTTGACGATCACGCTGGACATCCTCATGGGCGGCCCGCTGACCGGCGCGGCGATGAACCCGTCGCGGGCATTCGGGCCGCAGCTCGTCGCCAACGCGTGGAGCGACGGCTGGATCTGGTACCTCGGGCCGCTCCTCGGCGGCGGCGCGGCTGCCCTTCTCTACGAGTGGCTCTACCTGCGTCCGCCGCGGCCGCTCCCCGTAGGCCCGCCGGAGACCGGCCTCGAAGAGCCGCGTCCCGGCGACACCGCGGTTTCCTAGAGGCCGAGGCCAGACTCGAGCAGCGCACGGGCCTGCGCGAGCGCGCCGGGCGAGATCTGGTGCGCAACGGGGTCTTCGCGGTAGCTGACGGCCAGGCCGGCCGCCTCGAGGAGGTCGCGGGCCTCTCGGCCGAAGCCGACGTCGATGATCGGATCCTGCGCCCCGTGCGAGATGGAGACGGGGAGGCCGGCGCGGCTTTCGAGGTCGAGCTCGAACCCGTCCACGCGCGGCACGAAGCCGCTCATCGCCAAAATGGCGGCCGGGCGCGGGCGACCCGCGCCGAGCCCGAGGGCATACGACATCACCGCGCCCTGGGAGAAGCCGCCGAGGGCGAGACGCTCCGGCGGGACTCCCGCTTCGGCGAGCGTCTCGTCCAGCCACGCACCGGCCTGTCGGTAGGTGGGCAGGAACGTGGCCGGATCCGGAGCTCCCACCTGCCGGACGACGTACCAGTGGGCACCTCCCGGCGGGAGCAGCAGCGGGCCTCGCGGGACGAGCCCGAGGAGCCGCCGCTCGGGGTCGAGCAGGTCGAGCACGGGAGCGAGATCGTGCTCGTCCGCGCCCCGTCCGTGTAGGAGGACGAGCGCGCCGGCCGGAGCTGCGTGCGCCGGCCGGGCGACGTGGCTAAGGCCGTCGCTCAGTCGCCGGCCTCGCCGTCAATCGCCGGTGCCGCTCTTGCTCTTGCTGTCGCCGCCCTTCGTCTTGCCGCCCTTGCTCTTGC
>DASQWP010000244.1:0-11060 GCA_035640195.1 Gaiellaceae bacterium
CTGACAGCCGTTCGAGTCGGGAGCTAACGAACGGGACGGGCGCTCGTCTCAAGGCTCAGATGGCTCCCATGCGGCGGGTGCTCGATCCCGGCGGCGCGATGTCCGACTTTGGCCCGAACCCTATTGACTCGGGCGGCGCAAGATCGTATACAAGCATCTTCAGATGTCGGTAGCGGCACGCATGGGTTCGTCGCGAAATCCGGCGCCGCGGGCCGTCCGTACCCCCAACTCGCCAGCGGTCGGCGAGGAGAAAGGAGGGCTCCCGTGAGTGAACGGGACTGGTTGGAAAGGATGCAGAGGGAACGCATCACCCGGCGCGGGTTCGTCAAGGGCGGTCTCGCCGGCGCCGGGGCTCTGAGCTTCGGGGGTCTGCTAGCCGCCTGCGGCGGCGACGACGGCGGAGGCGGCGCTCGGCTTCACGCTCGCCTTCGACGTCACGGACACCGTCACCGCCCGCAACAAGGTCGTCACGCAGCCGGAGGCGCTCGACATCTTCTCCGGCTACTACAACGACATCGACCAGGTGTGGCCGAGCGAGAACATGGTGCCCATCCCGATCGAGCAGGTCACGCGCTGGGATGAGGTCAACCAGCTCCACAAGGTCGGTATCACGGAGGCGAACCAGGGCAACTCCGCGTGCTCGCCCGGCGACGGCGACGCTCCCTTCCGGAAGATGTACGTCACCGAGGACGGCGAGCTCACGAGTTGGGCCGACCCGGAGTCCGGCGAGGCATCGGGCGACGAGCCGCAGTTCGTGAACATGGTCCCGCACAACTTCAACATGGACTCGATGGGCTACAACGGCGACGTCATCCAGATGGAGCCCAACGAGGTCAATTGGGACCAGCTGCTCAACCCCGAGTGGCGTGGACGCGTGGCCGTGCTGAACGATCCCTCCATCGGCATGCAGGACGTCGCGAATGCCGCCGTCCAGGCAGGCATGATGGAGTTCGAGGACCTCGGCAACATGACCCAGGAGGAAATCGACGGGCTGATCCAGATCCTGCTCGACCTCAAGGGCCAGGGCCACTTCCGCGCGTTCTGGACGACCTTCGACGAGTCGGTCACCCTCATGCAGTCCGGCGAGGTCGTGATCGAGTCGATGTGGTCGCCCGCGGTTGCGCTGCTCCAGTCGAGCGGCCACCCGACCCGCTATGCGGCTCCTGCCGGCGGCTTCCGCGGCTGGGCGGGCGGGCACGGGATCATGAGCCATGTGACGGACGACCCGTCCAAGTACCAGGCCTGCCTCGACTACATCAACTGGTGGCACGACGGCGAGGCCGGCGCGATCATGATGCGCCAGGGCTACTACAACGCCGTCCAGGCGACGAGCGAGGAGTTCGTGGAGCCCTTCGAGTGGGAGTACTGGATCGAGGGCCAGCCCGCTTCCGAGCCGATCCCGAACCCGTTCGGCCAGGAGACGGAAGGCATCCCGGTGGGATCCGTGCGGGACGGCGGCTCGTTCGTCCAGCGGGCCTGCACGTACAGCTCGTGGAACTCGCTGATGGACGAGCAGCAGCACCAGGTGCAACGCTGGAACGAGTTCCTGGCCGCCTAGTTAGGATCCCGAAGCGTGGCTCGCGAGCAGACGCTGACGCATGACGAGGGGGCCGCCACGGCGGCCCCCTCGAAGCCTCCCGCCTCGAGCGGGCTCGTGCTCCGCGGCCTCACCAAGCGCTTCGGTGAGGACGTTCTCGCCGTCGACGACGTCGACCTGCACATCGAGCACGGGGAGTACGTCGTCCTCCTAGGCCCCTCCGGCTGCGGAAAGACGACGACGCTGCGAATGATCGGCGGGCACGAGGACCCGACGAGCGGCGAGATCCTGCTCGACGGCGAGAGCCTCCTCGGCCTGCCGCCGGACAAGCGCCCGACCACCACCGTCTTCCAGCACTTCGCGCTCTTCCCGCACAGGACTGTGCGGGAGAACGTCGAGTTCGGGCCGAAGATGCACGGGGTCGCCAAGGACGCCCGCCGCGAGAAGGCGCAGGAGGCGCTCGACATGGTGGGCCTGCGGGAGATGGCCGACCGCAAGCCGAGCGCGCTGTCAGGTGGCCAGCAGCAGCGCGTAGCGCTCGCCCGCGTGCTCGTGATGGAGCCGAAGGCTCTCCTGCTCGACGAGCCGCTCGGGGACCTCGACCGCCTCCTCCGCCTCCGAATGCGCGTCGAGCTACGGGCCCTGCAGCGCCAGCTGGGCCTCATGTTCATCCACGTCACCCACGATCAGGAGGAGTCGCTCTCCGTCGGGGACAGGATCGTCGTCATGCACGAAGGTCGCATCGAGCAGGTCGCCGACCCGTACACGATCTCGACCAAGCCCGAGAACGTGCAGGTCGCCTCGTTCATGGGCGACAACAACGTCTTCCATGGCACGATCACCTCGCTCGAGGGCAGCCGCCTCCTGCTCGAGACCGAGCACGTTGCGATCAGCGCGCCTGCCCCGCAGGACGGGCTCGAGGTCGGGGCGTCCACCGCCGTGTCCGTGCGCGCCGCCGCCGTGCACGTCGACGCGGACGCCGCCGCTCCGGGGGGACGCAATCAGCTCTCCTGCTCGATCGACGTCGTCGAGTACCTCGGCGACCTCGTGAAGCTCCACGTCTCGGCCGGCGGCAAGCGGCTGCTCGCCAAGGTGGCGGGCGAGCGCTACCTCGAGTTCCGGGGCCGCGAAGGAAGCACCGTCCGGCTCTCCTGGAAGGAGGAGGATGTCCAGCCCCTCCGACCGTGAGGGAGCGAGGAACGTGGGCGGCCTCCGCACGGAGGACATCGAGCAGGCCGAGCAGATGCTCGCTGAGCGCGCGCAGGAGACCGCTGCGCTCGGCGAGCGCGCCGCCCCGGGAGTGCGTGGGCGGCGCGCCCTCGTAACGGCCGCCTGGACTGCGCCCGGAGCGGTCTGGCTCCTCTTCTTCCTGCTCGCGCCCGTTTTGATGATCGTCCTCGTCAGCTTCTGGACCCGGACGGTCAGCGGCTTCGAGTCCGTCTGGACGCTCGAGAACTACGAGTTCTTGTTCCAGTCGAACGTGTACTGGAACCAGCTCTGGGACAGCTTCTGGCATTCGCTCGTGATCGTTGCGGCCGCCCTAGTCCTGGGCTTTCCGGTCGCGTACTTCCTGGCGATCAGCGTCACGAGCCTGCGCATGCAGATCGCGCTCTTCATCGTCGCGCTCGCCCCGTTCTGGACGAGCTACCTCATCCGCGCCGTCGCCTGGATCCCGATGATGGGCCGCCAGGGCGCGCTGAACACCGCGCTCGAGGACCTCGGCCTGATCAGCGAGCCTCTCGACATCCTCCTCTTCTCCGACTTCGCCGTCACCGTGGCCATGCTCCAGCTCTACATCCTCTTCATGGTCGCGCCGCTCTTCTTCATGCTGGCCCAGATCGACCGGAGCTCGCTCGAGGCTGCCCGCGACCTCGGAGCCAACTCGTTCAAGACCTTCCGCGAAGTGATCCTTCCGCAGGCGATGCCGGGCGTCGTGATCGGCTCGATCTTCGTCTTCATCCTCACGATGGGCGAGTTCGCCACAGTCCGCATCATCGGGGGCGGGCAAGTGGCTTCCGTCGGGACGATCGTCCAGACGCAGGTCGCGTCCGTGCAGTTCCCCCAGGCCGCGGCGTCAGCCGTCTTCCTGGTCGTCGCCATGTTCCTCGGCGTGCTCGTCCTCCTCCGCTTCTCGAACTTGAGGGAGGAGCTCTGATGAGGCGCGGCCGCTGGACGAAGCGCATCCTCGCGGTCTACTTCCTGCTCTTCCTGCTCTTCCTCTACGGGCCGATGATCGTGATGGCCGCGCTCTCGTTCCAGGGACCGCGGGGAGCGGTGACGTTCCCGATGCGGGGGCTTTCGCTCCACTGGTGGGATCAGCTCGTGAGCGGCCCGCGGGCGGACAGCATCCGCGAGACGGCGATCCGGTCGCTCGAGCTCTCCGCGGTCGCCGGCGTCGTCGTCGCCATCCTCGCGCTGACGCTCTCGATGGGCTACCGCAGACGGTTCCGTGCCGACGGCCTTCTCTTCTACCTGGTGATGCTCGCCCTCATGACGCCGGGGATCCTGCTCAGCCTCGGAACGGCCTTCTTCTGGAGGTTCATGGACGAGCGGACGGGTCTCTGGGAGACGGCGCTCGGGACGAACGTCGTCTGGGGCCTCCCCTTCGGGTTCCTCATCATGGTCGCGGTCTGGAACCGCTACGACGACACCGTCGAGGAGGCCTCGCGCGACCTTGGGGCCGGCAGCCTGCGCACCTTCCGGGAGGTCACGCTCCCGCTCGTGTGGACCGGTCTCCTCGGCGCCTTCCTCTTCGGCTTCACCCTCGCCTGGAACGAGTACGACCGGACGGCTCTCCTCGCCGCCGGGGAGAACACGCTCCCGCTCGAGATCTTCGCTCTCACCGTGGGGTCGGTCATCCGCCCCGATCTCTACGCGCTCGGCACGGCCACGACGGCCGTCTCGTTGCTCGCCGTGGGTCTCTTCCTCGTGGTGGCCGCGATCGTCCTCCGTCGCCGGGCGAGGCTCCTGCGCTCTCGCCAGGACTTCGCGGAGGCGGCCACCGAGATCCCCCAGCCCGAGCCGGCCGGCGTGCGGGCCTCGCCGGCCCGGTAGCGCAGGAGTGCACGTCGTCGTCGTGTCCACGGGCGGCACGATCGCCATGCGCCCCGATCCGCAGACGGGAAAGCTCGTCCCGGCCGTGAGCGGGGAGGAGCTCGTCGACATGCTCCGGTGGCCGGACGCGCCGCAGCTCGAGCTCGACGACTTCGCGAGCGTTCCGAGCTTCGACATGCACGGCGACCTCGTGGTCGAGCTCGCGGATCGGGCTCGCGAGCATTGCCGTCGGGAGGACGTCGCGGGCGTCGTCGTCACGCACGGCACCGACACGATGGAGGAGAGCGTCTACGTCGTCGACCGCCTGCTCGACTCCGATGCGGCGGTCGTGTTCACGGGCGCGCAACGGGCAGCCGACGAGCCCGACACCGACGGCCCGCGCAACCTCCGCAACGCAATTCGCGTTGCGCTCGCGCCTGAGGCGCGCGGCCGTGGGGCGGTCGTCGCCTTCGACGGCGAGCTGCACGCTGCCCGGGAGGCCCGCAAGGTGGACACGAGCGCGCTCCGGGCGTTCGGCTCGCCGGGCTACGGGCCCGTCGGGCACGTCGACGACGAGGGCGTCGTCTTCCGGCGCCGGCCCGACCGCCGTCCTCCGCTGCCTCGTCCGGCGGAGCCGCTTCCGCAGGTCGACCTGATCCGCCTTCATGCCGGCAGCGACGACCGGTTCGTCCGCGCCTCGCTCGAGTCAGGCAGCCGCGCCATCGTCCTCGAGGGGACCGGGCGCGGGAACGCCAGCGAGCGCGTCGTTCCCGGCGTCGAAGCCGCCGTCCGGGCGGGCGTTCCCGTCGTGGTGTGTTCCCGCTGCGTCGCGGGCCGCGTCGAGCCGGTCTACGGACGGGGCGGAGGCAAGGACCTCGCCGAAGCGGGAGCGAGGTTCGCAGGCGACCTGGCGGGCCCGAAGGCCCGCGTGCTCCTCCAGCTCGCGCTGGCGGCCGGGATCGACATCCGGGCCGTGCTTGAAGCCGAGGCGGGCTGAGGGTTAGGCTCGTATGTCAGACAAAGGAGGTCGAACATGTCCGTACTGATCAAGGGCGGTCGCATCATCACCGCCGCCGACGACTACGTCGGGGACGTCTACGTCGAAGCCGAGACGGTCTCGCTGATCGGGGAGTCGCTCGACGTCCAGGCCGACAAGGTCATCGACGCGAGCGGGAAGTACGTGTTCCCGGGCGCGATCGACCCCCACACCCACATCGAGATGTTCTTCGGCGGCACGACGACGTGCGACGACTTCACGTCGGGCACCGTCGCCGCCGCCTTCGGCGGGACGACGTCGCTCGTCGACTTCTGCATGCAGGCGCCGGGCACGCCGTTCCCCGAGGCGCTCGAGAACTACTTCGAGAAGATCGAGCGCGCGAAGCCCGTGATCGACGTCGGCTTCCACATCGGCGTCACCGACCTGGAAGGTGGCGGCGGCCTCGGCGCGCTCTCGAAGCTGCCTGACGAGGGCATCACCTCGTACAAGCTCTTCATGGCCTACAAGGGCGCCGTCATGGTCGACGACGAGACGCTCTTCAGGACGATGGAGGTAGCGAGCGAGACGGGCGGCCTCGTGATGGTGCACGCCGAGAACGGCGATGCGATCGACGTGATCGTCAAGAAGGCGGTGGCCGAGGGGAAGACGGATCCCATCTGGCACGCGCGGACGCGCCCGATGGAGACGGAGGCCGAGGCCACGAACCGGGCGATCCAGCTGTCGCGGGTCGCGGGGTGCGCGCTCTACGTCGTCCACGTGTCCTGTCAGCCCGCGGTCGAGCCGATCGCCCTCGCACGGGAGAAGGGCTGGGACGTCTGGGGCGAGACGTGTACGCAGTACCTCTTCGTCGACGAGAGCGCGCTGGAGAAGCCGGACTGGGAGGGCGGAAAGTACATCTACACGCCTCCGCCGCGCCCGAAGGAACAGCAGGAGCACCTGTGGAAGGCGCTCGTCACGGACGACCTCTCCGTCGTCTCCACCGACCACTGCCCGTTCAACTGGCCGGACCAGAAGGCGATCAACGGGCGCGAGTTCGAGAAGGTCCCGAACGGAGGTCCGGGCATCGAGAACCGCCTCCACATGCTGCACCACTTCGGCGTCCGCAGCGGCCGCATCACGCTGAACCGGCTCGTCGAGCTCACCTCGACGAACGTCGCGAAGCGGTTCGGGCTCTACCCGAGGAAGGGGACGATCGCCGTCGGGAGCGACGCCGACGTCGTCGTCTGGGATCCCGAGAAGAAGCTGACGGTGTCCGCGCAGACGCACCACTCGCGCGTGAACTACAGCCTCTTCGAGGGCACCGAGGTGCGCGGGGCGCCGGAGGTCGTGCTCGTCCGCGGGCAGGTGATCGTCGAGAACGACGAGCTCGTCGCGGAGCCGGGGGCGGGCCAGTTCGTGAAGCGGGCGCGCGTCGGCGAGCACCTCACGCCCGCCGGACGGGCGGCGGTCACCGCATGAGCGACGACCAAGCCCGCGAGGTCTACGAGCGCGCCCGCCTCGGCGGAACCGTCACGCTCGGCGAGCGGCCGGCGGTGCTCGTCGTCGACTTCAGCTGCGGCTTCACCGACCCCGAGTCCGCGCTCGGGGCCGACATGACGGACGAGGTCGAGGCGACGAAGCGGATCCTCGACCTCGCTCGGGCCAGGGGCCTCGCGGTTATCTTCACGAGCATCGGCTTCGAGGCGAGCCTGAAGGACGGCGGCCTCTGGCTTCAGAAGGCGCCCGCGCTCGCCGACCTGCAGCTCGGCGGGCACTGGGTCGCGATCGACCCGCGCCTCGAGCCGCGCGAGGACGAGACTGTCGTCCTGAAGAAGGGAGCCTCGGCGTTCTTCGGCACGAACCTGGCGGCGATCCTGATCTCCCAGGGGGTGGACACGGTGATCCTCTGCGGGGCGACGACGAGCGGCTGCGTCCGGGCCACGGCCGTCGACCTCCTCCAGTACGGATTCCCGACCCTCGTCCCGCGCGAGTGCGTCGGAGACCGCGCGCAGGCGCCGCACGAGGCGAACCTCTTCGACATCCAGGCGAAGTACGCGGACGTCGTCTCGCTCGAGGACGCGCTCGGCTACCTGGAGAGCGTCCCGAGCCGCGCGGGGGTCGGCGTCTAGGATCGCGAAGTTCGCAGAGGGAGGCGGGACGCTCCTCCCGCCTCCCGGCGACCCGCCGTGGACGTCGTCCTCCTCGCGACCCTCGCCGGCGTCCTCTTCGGCGCCCTCGCCGTAGCCGTGCGCGCAGCGCTCCGGGCTCGGCCGGACGCGGAGACCGGCGCCCTGGTGGTCGCCGCCGTCGGCTTCCTCGTGGCGCTCGTCGTCGCGGCGCCGGTGGCCGCAGCCGACGGCGTCGACGTCGGCGCGCTCTGGCCGTTCGCGCTCGTGGGAGCGATCGTCCCCGGCGCGTCCCAGATCGTCTTCGTCCGCGCGGTGCGCGACGCGGGCGCCTCCCGCACCGCCGTGCTCATCGGGACGGCGCCGCTCCTCTCGGCCGGGATCGCGATCGCGCTCCTGGACGAACCCTTCCGGGCCGCGCTGGCCGTCGCCACCGTGGTCGTCGTCCTCGGCGGCGCGCTCCTCGCCTGGGAACGCGAGCGTCCGCCCGGGTTCCAGCTCGTCGGCCTCGTCCTGGCGCTCGCCGCCGCGGGGCTCTTCGCCGTCCGCGACAACCTCGTGCGCTGGCTCTCGGTCGAGGGGGATACGCAGCCGCTCCTCGCTGCCGCCGTCTCGCTCGCCGCGGCAGCTCTCACGCTCTTCCTCTACCTGCTCGCGGCCAGGCGAGGTCCGGTCGGACCGCGCGTACGCGCCTCCCTGCCGGCGTTCGTCCCCGCCGGCGTCTGCCTGGGGCTTGCCTACGTCGCGCTCCTGGTCGCCCTCGACGAAGGCGAGGTGACCGTGGTCGCGCCGCTGAACGCGACCCAGTCGCTCTGGGCGGTTGCCTTCGCCGCCGCCTTCCTCGGCCGGACGGAGGCGGTCGGCGCACGGCTCGTCCTCGCCGCGCTCCTCATCGTCGCCGGCGCCGTCCTCGTCGGCGCGACGCGCTGAGCCGGCTCAGCCTCCCCGGGGGCTCCTGCGCGCGAAGTCGTCGGCGATCTCGTCGAACGTCGCCCAGCGAACGCCGTCGTGGGAGTTGATGTGCTCGATGATCCGCTCGTGCATGAGCAGCACCTGCGGCCGGCCGCTCACGTCGGGGTGGATGGTCATCGTGAAGACCGCGTAGTCGTGCTCGCGGTAGACCCAGTCGAACGCGTCCATCCAGATCTGCTCGAGCTGGCGTGGGTTGACGAACCCGTGGCTGTTCGGCGACGCCTTGATGAACATCATCGGGGGCAGGTCGTCGAGGTACCAGCTCGCGGGGATCTCGATCAGGTCGGTCTCCTCGCCGCGCACGAGCGGCTTCATCCACTCGGCGGCAGGCTGCGAGTAGTCGATCTTCGTCCAGGAATCGCCCACGCGCACGTAGTACGGGTGAAAGTCCTTGTGCATGAGCGAGTGGTCGTACTTGATCCCGTGCTTCAGGAGGAGCTCGTTCGTCACGCGGGAGAACTCCCACCACGGCGCGACGTACCCGGTCGGGCGGCGGCCCCAGACCTCCTCGATCAGCCCGATGCACTTGACGAGCACCTCTTCCTCCTGCTCGGGAGTCATCGCGATCGGGTTCTCGTGCGAGTACCCGTGCATGCCGATCTCGTGGCCGGCCTCGGAGACCATGCGGGTCTCGTCGGGGAACGTCTCGATCGAGTGCCCCGGGATGAACCACGTCGTCTTGAGCCCGCTCCGCTCGAACAGCTCCAGGAGCCGCGGGGTACCGACCTCGCCCGCGAAGAGCCCGCGGGAGATGTCGTCCGGCGAGTCTTCACCGCCGTAGGAGCCGAGCCAGCCGGCGACCGCGTCGACGTCGATTCCGTACGCGCAGAAGATCTCCTTGGCCATCCGATTCCTCCCTGGTCGTGGGCATGTGAACGTAGTCCGGCGGCGTGCTAGAAAGCAAGCGCCATGTGCGCCCTCTGCGGCGTCCTCCTCACGAGCCACTGGGCCGAGCGCGACTCCGGCCGGCGAGAGCGTGTCTTCCGGGTGCGCCTGCTGAACCGTGTGCTCGTGCACTTCGGCCTCGAGCTCGGGGACTGGGGCGGGCGCGTGTACCTGCTTCGCGACCGCAAGGGAAAGACGGCGGTGGTCGAGGACCTCGGCGGCCTCTGGGCGGCGGCGGAGCGGCTCGCCGGTCGACCGCTCGACCCGCTCGATCCCACCCTCGTCGAGGCGCTTCGTCGTGGCTGAGCGGCTTCCGGTCGCCCTCGTCACCGGCTTCCTCGGAAGCGGCAAGACGACGCTCCTGAGCCGCCTCCTGGGCCGGCCGGAGCTGGGCGAGACGGCGGTGATCGTCAACGAGCTCGGCGAGGTGGCGATCGACCATCACCTCCTGCGCCGGGTCGACGAGCGCACGATCCTGCTCGCGAACGGCTGTCTCTGCTGCACGCTCCGGGGCGACCTCGCGGACGAGCTCCGCGACCTCCTGAGCCGGCGCACGCGCGGCGAGATCCCGGCCTTCCGGCGCGTGCTCGTGGAAACGACCGGGCTCGCCGATCCGGCTCCGATCCTGAACACGCTCCTGGCGGAGCCGGTCGTCCGGCACCACTTCGAGCCGGGCGCGGTGCTCGCCACCGTCGACGCGGTGAACGGTCTCGGGCAGCTCGAGCGCGGGGCGGAGACGGTCAAGCAGGTTGTCGTCGCCGACCGCCTCGTCGTGACGAAGACGGACGTCGCCGACCGCGCCGAGGTGGTGCGGCTCGAGGAGCGGCTGCGCGCCCTCAACCCCGCCGCCGAGCTGCTCGAGGTCTCGTTCGGTGAGGCCGAGCCCGCCGTTCTGCTCGCGCCAGGCGACGGCGACCCGCGGGACGTTCGGATTTCCGAGGGCCCCGCGCACGGAGGCGACCTGCATCCCTTCGTGCTCTTCCTCGAGCGGGCGGTCGACTGGACCGCCTTCGGGATCTGGCTGACCATGCTGCTCCAGGCGCGGGGCAACGACGTCTTGCGCGTGAAGGGCCTGCTCGACGTGGGCGGCCGGGGCCCGGTCGTCCTGAACGGCGTCCAGCACGTCGTCTCCCCACCCGAGCACCTGGAGGCCTGGCCGGACGAGGACCGGCGCTCGCGGATCGTCTTCATCGCGCGCGGTATCGAGAAGCGCGAGGTCGAGGAGTCGCTCGCCGCCTTCGACGCCGCTTCTCTAGCCCGGTAGGACCTCCCCGAGCAGGCGGCGCACCTGTGCCGGCTTCGGGTCGCGTCCCATCGGGACGAGCCCGAGCCGCTCTCCGGCTCTGAGGTCGAGCCGCTCGAGCTGCTCGCGGCACTCCTCGGGCGTCCCGGCGACCGCCCAATCCTCCACGATCTCGTCGGGCACCGCGCGCGCGTGTGCGGCGCCGTGGGCCAGGTGCTCGCCGTAGGCGTACGCGGCCCGCACCTGCTCGGCCGCCTCCTGCTCGACCGGCGTGAGCTCGGCCGGCAG
>DASQWP010000245.1:0-2364 GCA_035640195.1 Gaiellaceae bacterium
CCCTTCCAGGGCGCGCCCTACTCGCAGGGGATCGTCTTCGGCGACCTCGTCTTCGTCGCGGGCCAGCTCGGCATCGACCCTGCGAGCGGCGAGGTCGTCGAGGGCGGCATCGCCGAGCAGACCGAGCGCGTCATGCAGAACCTCGCCGCGATCCTGGAGGAGGCCGGCTCGGGTCTCGACAAGCTGCTGAAGACCTCCATCTTCCTGGTCGACCTCGGTGACTTCGGGGCCGTGAACGAGGTCTACGCGAGCCATCTCACCGAGCCCTATCCCGCCCGGGCGACGGTGCAGATCGCCGCGCTCCCCTCGGGTGCGCGCGTCGAGATCGAGGCCGTCGCGCACACGTAGCCCCCAGAGGGATACGGGAGGCCGGGGTCTAACCTTCCTCCCGTGGACGTCATCGTCACGCACACGAACACCGACTTCGACGCGTTCGCGGCGATGCTGGCGGCCCGCCGCCTCTACCCCGGCGCCGTCGTCGCGCTCTCGGGCTCGCTCAACCGCAACGTGCGCGAGTTCTACCGCCTGCACGCGGAGGAGCTGGACGTCGTCGAGCCGGGGCGGGTCGAGGCCGCCTCCGTCACGCGTCTGATCGTCGTCGAGACGCTGCACCCCGAGCGCCTCGGCGAGTGGGAGCAGGTGGCGAGAGATCCGGAGGTCGAGGTCGTGGCCTTCGACCACCACGGGGAGGAGCGGCCGGAGTGGCTCCCGGCCGACAACCTCGTCCTCTCGGAGGACGGCGCCCTGACGACGACTATGGTCGGCATCCTCGCGGAGCGCGAGATCGAGCCGACCCCACTCGAGGCGACGGTGTTCGCGCTCGGGATCCACGAGGACACGGGCTCGCTCTCCTACCCGGGTGTGGGCCTGCGCGACGCGGAGGCGCTCGCCTGGTGCCTGCGCCACGGCGCCAGCCAGGAGATGGTCGCCCAGTACCTGCACTCGCCGCTCGCGGAAGGCGAGCGTGCGCTCCTCGACGCGCTTCTCGCCGGGCTCGAGACGCATTCGGCCGGCGGCTTCGACGTGCTCCTCTCCGCGGTCGCCTGGCCGGACTACGTGGAGGGAGTCTCCAATCTCGCGCACAAGCTGGTCGACCTGACGGACGCGCGAGCTCTCGTCTGCCTCGTCGAGATGGGAGGTCGTGTGTTCTGCGTCGTGCGAACGCGGGTCGCGGAGCTCGACGCGGCGGCGATCGCGGCCTCGCTCGGAGGCGGCGGGCACGCTCAGGCCGCCTCCGCCGTCCACCGCGGCTCGCTGGAGGAGGCGAGAGCGCGCCTGCTCGAGGCGCTGCCGAACGCGGTCCGCCGCCCTCCGACGGCCGGGGACATCATGTCCCGCCCCGCCCGCTTCGTGGCCCCGGACGACACGGTCGCGCACGCGATGGTGCTCTGCCAGCGTCATCGCCAGAGCGGGATCCAGGTGGAGGAGGAGGGACGGCTCGTCGGTCTCGTCACCCGCGAGGACCTCGACGAGGCGATCAAGCACAACCTCTCGCACGCGCCCGTGAAGAGCGTCATGAGCTCGGAGGTCGTCACCTGCGCCGAGGACGCGCCCCTGCCCGAGGTCATGCGGGTGCTCGCGGCGAGCAAGGTGGGCCGCGTGCCGGTGCTGCGCGGCGAGACCGTCGTGGGCGTCGTCACCCGCAGCGACCTCCTGCGGGCCCTGGGGGAGCCCGTCGAGGAGGTCGCCGCGCCGCCCGGCCCACAGCTTGCGGAGCGCCTGCTCGCCCTCCCGGGGCTGGAGCGCGTCTTCGAGGCCGTGCAGGCGGTCGGAGAGGGGTTCGACGGCGTCTATCTCGTGGGCGGTGCCGTCCGCGACGTGCTCATGGGGGAGCCGAGCTTCGACGTCGACGTCGCCGTCGAGGGTGACGGCATCGCCCTCGGCAACGCGCTCGCCGCCGCTCTGGGCGGGCGCGCGGTGCCGCACGACAAGTTCGGCACCGCCATCGTCCTCTACGAGGGCGGGCGGGTCGACGTCGCCACCGCGCGCACGGAGTTCTACGACTACCCGGGGGCGCTGCCCACGGTCGAGCAGGCCTCCATCCGCCAGGACCTCTACCGACGCGACTTCACGATCAACGCCATGGCCGTCTCCCTCAAGGGTGAGGACTTCGGCCGGCTGGTCGACTTCTTCGGCGGCCTGCGCGACCTCGAGAACGACGTCGTGCGCGTGCTCCACAACCTCTCCTTCATCGACGACTCGACCCGGCTCTTCCGGGCGATTCGGTACGAGAACCGTTACGGCTTCCACATGGATTCCCACACGCTCGGGCTCGCGCGGGCGTGCGTGGAGATGGGGCTCGTGGGCGAGCTCTCGTCGTCCCGGCTCCGCGACGAGCTGCAGGCGCTTCTCTCCGAGGACGAG
>DASQWP010000246.1:0-8031 GCA_035640195.1 Gaiellaceae bacterium
CTTCCTGAACGGGGACGTCCTCCTGCGCACCGAGACCTCGCCTTCGCAGATCCGCGTGATGGAGACGCAGGAGCCGCCCGTCTACATGGTCTCGCTCGGCCGCGTCTACCGCCGCGACACGCCCGATGCGACTCACTCGCCCATCTTCCACCAGGTCGAGGGGTTGGCCGTGGATCGCGGCATCACGATGGCCGACCTCAAGGGCACGCTCCTCCACCTCATGCGCGCGCTCTTCGGGGAGGAGCGGGACGTGCGCTTCCGCACTCACGACTTCCCCTTCACGGAGCCGTCCCTCGAGCCGGACGTCTCCTGCTTCCTCTGCGAAGGCGAGGGCTGCCCGGTCTGCCGCTGGTCGGGCTGGATCGAGCTCGGCGGCTCGGGCATGGTCGACCCGAACGTCTTCGAGTTCGTCGGCTACGACCCGGAGGAGTGGACCGGCTTCGCCTTCGGCATCGGCCTCGAGCGCATCGCGCAGCTGCGTCACGGCCTGCCCGAGATCGGCAGCCTCTGGCAGAACGACCTCCGCCTCCTCAGGCAGTTCTAGCCGTGCGCGTCCCCGTCTCCTGGCTCCGCGAGTACGTCGAGGTCGCGGCCACGACGCTCGAGATCGCCGACCGGCTTGCCGTTGCCACCGGCGAGGTCGAGCGCATCACGCGCCGCGGCGTCGCCGACGAGGACGGCAACTACGGGCGCTACCGGGTCGGCCGCGTGCTCGAGGCCGGCAAGCACCCGAACGCCGACAAGCTCCAGCTCTGCCGAGTCGACGTGGGGGAGGGGGAGCCGCGCCAGATCGTCTGCGGCGCGTGGAACTTCGGCGAGGGCGCGACAGTTGCCGTCGCGCTCCCAGGCGCCGTCCTCCCGGACGGGCGCACGCTCGAGCGCGCGAAGCTCCGCGGAGCGGTCTCGGACGGGATGATCCTGTCCGAGCGCGAGCTCGAGCTCGGTCACGACCACGCGGGCATCCTCGTCCTTTCGGAGCCCTGGGAGCCTGGGACGCCGCTCGGCGACGTCCTCCCGCTCGGCGAGGAGGTCCTCGAGATCGAGCTGACGCGCAACCGGCCCGACTGCCTCGCCGTCTACGGCATCGCACGCGAGGTGGCCGCGCTCTTCGCCGCGGAGCTGCGTCCGCCCCCCGGGCAGGATCCCGCCAGGGCCGGCGAGGAGCTCGTGGACGTCACGATCGAGGACTACGCGGGCTGCCCGCGTTACGTCGGGCGCCTCTTCCGCGACGTGCGGGTCGGGCCCTCGCCGCCGTGGCTGAAGGCGCGCATCACAGCGTCCGGCATGCGCCCGATCTCCAACGTCGTGGACGTCACGAACTACGTCATGCTCGCGCTCGGGAACCCGCTGCACGCCTTCGACTTCGAGACCCTCGGCGGGGGGCGCATCGTCGTCCGGCGCGCCCGACCGGGAGAGGAGTTCACGAGCCTCGACGCCGAGCTGCGCAAGCTCGACCCCGCCGACCTCGTCATCGCCGACGGAGAGCGCGCGATCGCCTTCGCGGGGATCATGGGCGGCCTCGACACGGAGGTCCGGGACGACTCGAAGACGATCCTCCTGGAGGCGGCCAACTTCGAGCCCCTCGGGATCCTGCGGAGCTCGGAGCGCCACGGGATCCGCACGGAGGGCTCCGGCCGCTGGGAGAAGGGCGTCGACCCTCACCTCGCGCCGCAGGCGGCGGCGCTCGCTACCGAGCTGATCGTGGAGCTGACCGGCGCGCGCTGGACGGGCGACGTCGACGTCGCCGGCGAGCTGCCCGAGCGGCCTCGCGTCCGACTCCGGCCCAAGCGGGTCGACCGTCTCGTCGGCCTCGAGATCCCCGAGGAGGAGCAACGCCGTGCCCTCGAGCGCCTCGGCTTCGAGCTCGACGGCGAGACCGTCGCCGTGCCCACGTGGCGCGCACGCGACGTCACTCGCGAGGTCGACCTCGTCGAGGAGGTCGCGCGCGTCCATGGCCTCGAGAAGATCCCGTTCACGCTGCCGCTTCGCAGCGCGATGTGGGGCCGGCTGAGCAGGGCACAGCGGCTCCGCCGGCTCGTCGAGGACGTGCTCGTTGGCTGCGGCTTCTCCGAGGTCTACACGCTCAGCCTCGTCGCCGCGGATCCTCGTCCGGGCGCGATCCGGCTGCCCCATCCCCTCACCTCCGAGCACGCGGTCCTGCGGACGACGCTCCTCGAGGGGCTCGCGGGCGCGGCGCGTCACAACGTCAACATGGGGAACGAGGAGATCGCCCTCTTCGAGCTCGCGCGCGTCTACCTCCCCGGAGAAGAGGAGCTTCCGGACGAGCATTGGCGCGTCGCCGGCATCGCGGAGGGCGGCTACACCCGGGCGAAGGGCGCCGTCGAGGCGCTCTACGGCGCGCTCAAGGTCGAGCCTTCGCTCCAGCGCGCGCGGCTCGACTTCCTCCATCCCGGGAAGGCGGCACGCCTTCCGGCGGGGTGGGTGGGTGAGCTTCATCCCTCCCTCCTCGAAGGCGAGTGGGGCGCCTTCGAGGTCGATCTCGACACGCTTCTCGCGGAGATCCCGGAGCGGATCGAGTACGAGGACGTGATCACGTACCCGGCCGTCCGCCAGGACCTGGCCTTCGTCGTGGATGAGGACGTGCTCGCCGGCGACCTGGTCGCGGTGGCCCGTGAGGCCGCCGGGCCTGAGCTCCGCTCCGTGGACGTCTTCGACGTGTACCGCGGGGAGCCGATCCCGGCCGGGCGGAAGTCGGTTGCGCTTCACGTCGCGTTCCAGTCGTCCGCGCGCACGCTGTCGGACGAGGATGCCCGCGGCCTTCGAGAGAGGATCGTGGCGGCGCTCGGCGAGCGCTTCGGGGCCGAATTGAGGGCCTAGGCGACGGCCTCGTAGAGGTCGAGGAGGTCCCCGATCCTCGACTCGAAGGTGAACTCGAAGCGGGCGGAGGCCACACGGCGCCGGAGCTCGGGAAGGTCGACCGCCTCGAGGACGCGACTCAGGTCCTCGGCGGCCTCGAGGCTTACGCCGAGCCCCCTCTCCTCGAGGAACCGGGAGAGGGCCCGGTGGCGGAGCGTCAGGACCGGCAGCCCGCAGCCCAGGTATTCGAAAGCCTTGTTGGGAAGAGCCGTGTCCAGATGCGCACTGTTCAGCTCGGCGTTGAAGCCGGCCCAGCCGAGGTCGTACGACGGCAGGGCCTGGAGCAGGGCGGATGGGGTCAGCGTGTCGTGCAAGTGGACGCCCGGAAGCGCGTCGTACCCGTCGACGCGGCGCGCCGGGTACACGTGCAGCTCGACGCCCTGGCCCCCGATTGCGGCGAAGAGCCCGCGCAGGTCGTAGTGCCCGCCGTTGGTCGACAGCGTGCCCTGGTAGACGAGCCGCGGACGACCTTCCCGGGGGCGCTCGGGGGCGACGCTCTCGGGGAGGTCGCTCGCGAGCGCGTAGTTCGGGAACACGAGCCGCGAGCCGCGCACGTCATGGCGGGCGTCGATCTCCGCCAGGAGCTCGTGGGAGACGGTGACGAGCGCGGCGCAGCCTTCGACAGCGCTCCGCTCGAGCTCGAGGGGATTCTCCGGCTCGGGAAAGCCGTCCTCGTAGGGCGTTCGGCGGAGGCTCTGGAGGTCGTGGACGTCGTGGACGACCGGGATGCGGCCCTCGGTGAGCTCGAGCGCGAGCACGGAGAGGGAGTCGGGCAGGTTGTGGCTGTGGATCACATCGGGTCGGAACTCGGAGACGGCCTCACGGAGCCCGTGCGTCGGGAGTCCGTCGAGCCGCCACCAGCCGTCGAAGAGCTCGTCGCCGCTGCCGTAGAGCGCGGACAGCGTCAGGCCGCGGTAGGCGAAACCGAGTTGCAGGCTGCCGGGCCCGTTCGAGCGCAGGCTCGCTGCATACTTGAGCGCGCGCGAGCAAGGCTGCTGCTGCAGGAAGAGGATCCGCATCAGCGGCGGCTCTTGATCACCCGCGCGGGATTGCCGACCGAGACCGTGTAGGGAGAGACCTCCTCGGCGACGACGCTTCCCGCCCCGACGATGCAGCCTTCGCCGATGTGCGCTCCCGGAAGCACGCAGACCCCCATCCCGAGCCAGCAGTCGGCGCCGATCTCGACCGGTCGCGGCGTCCAGCCCTGGTCGGCGAAGTGACGCTCCGAGTCCATCTCGTGATTGGCCGTGTGAATCATCGTGTAGGGCCCCACGATCGTACGATCGCCGATCGAGAGGCCGCCGTAGCCGTTCACATAGCAGCCGTAGTTGAAGCCCACCCGCTCACCCAGCTCGATTCGGTCGCCGTTCAGCCACACGATGAGGTCGAGGTAGAAGCAGCCCTCGCCGACCCGCGCTGCGTCTCCGGGATCGAACGGGATGACCCTCTTCGTGTGCTCGGTGATCATCACGGCGAGCGAAGTCTAGGGCGCTAAGCTCGGCGGGCCATGGCGGAGCGCAGCGACACACTGGTCTTCATCCCGGCGTGGAACGAGGAGGAGAACCTCCCGGCCGTGCTCGAGGAGCTCGAGACCGAGCTACCCGAGGTTGACGTTCTGGTAGTGGACGACGGCTCGAGCGACGGGACCGCCGACGTCGCGCGCGAGCACGGCGTCCACGTGCTCCGCTTCGAGCACAACCGCGGCCTGCGAGCCGTGGTTGCGGCCGGGTACGAGTACGCCGCACACGAAGGCTACGCCTACTGCGGCCGCATCGACGCGGACGGCCAGCACCCCGCCCGCGAGCTCAGGCGGCTCCTGGAGCGCGTCAAGGCGGAGAGCTGCGACGTCGCCGTCGGCTCGCGCTTCGTCTCCGGGGACGGCTACGAGCCCTTCCGCTACCGCCCGAGCCCCGCCCGCCGGTTCGGCACGGCGCTCCTCCGGCGCTCGATGGCCGTGCGGCTCGGCAAGCCGTTCGCCGACGCGACGAGCGGCATGTACGCGGTCGACGCGAAGGCGATGCCGCTCCTGTCCGAGCCCTACGGGAGCGGTGCGCCCGAGGTCGAGGGCCTGATCCGCCTCGCCGGCGCCGGGCTCGCCGTCGAGGAGGTTCCCGTGAACATGCGGGAGCGGGCGAGCGGCGAGTCGAAGCTCGTGGGCAAGACGGCCGTCAAGCTCGTGCTGACGGTGATCGCGACGCTGCTCCTCTACCGTCGCCTGCGAGGCCGCTCGTGAAGCTGCTCGTCGTGCTCGGCTACTCGGCCGGGAGACGGGACGGGCTCCATCCAATCTGCGCCGCGCGGTTGGAGCGGGCAGCGCGAGTTGCGGACGGCGTCGACGCAGTCGTGCTGACAGGTTGGGCGCGCCGTCGCGACGGAGTTTCGGAGGCAGAGCTCATGCGCCGGGCGTGGAGGGGCCCCCAGGAGCGCGTCATCTGCGACACCGAGGCACGTATCACCGCCGAGAACGCCGCCAGGGTCGCCGCGCTGGTGCGCGAGCTCGGTGCGCGCGAGGTCGTCGTCGTGACGTCCTGGTGGCACGGCCTGCGGGCCTCGCTGCTCTTCCGGCTGCTCCTCCGCGAGACCGGCGCACGGGTGAGCGTGGTCGCGGCCGGGCGGCCCTGGTCGCTGCGCCTCGTGCTCCGCGAGCTGGCCTGCCTCGCGCTCGTTCCGGTGCAGGTCGGGCGCGCGCGCAAGCTCTGAGGAGGTCGCCGGCGCGCTACTCCCTGTCGCGGCGGCCGTAGAACCCGAAGAAGCGCCGCAGCCGGGTCATGAAGTCGTCGGGCGAGGCCCAGCGCTCGGCGACGGGGGTCTCGTATTCAGGCGCGCGCTCGAGCTCGGCCGCCGTCGCCGCCACGTCCACGCGGTGGGGCCAGATGCCCGTCACGCGCTCGGCCGGCACGTAGCGGTCGGCGTCCAGCATCCCGAGCGAGACGACGAGCCCGTTGAAGATGTCCGCGTTGGGGTCGCCTGCGACCTCCACGACCTTCCCGACCTCCTCACCGTCCGAGGAGCGGACCGCGGCTTCGCGCTCGATCGCCTTCCAGGAGACCTGCGGCTGCTCGCCGGAGCTCACACCGCTCACACCGACCGGCCGCCGACCAGCCAGACCGGTCCCTGCGTCCCGGCGTGGTGGGTGTCCGAGAGAACGCGAAGGGCGCGGAGGCGGCCGGTGATGCCCTCCTCGTCCAGCCGCTCGAGGCAGCGGCGCGCCATGCCCGCGGCGACGCCGTAGCCCTGACGGGTGGCCGCCCTGAACCGAAATCCGACCGGTCCGCCGTAGCGGGCCGGGTTCACGGGCGCGAGCAGGAGCGCGCCGCGCTCCAGGAAGTCGGTGGAGTCGAGCTGGAGCTCGGCGTAGAGGTCGGACCAGTCCGGCGGGAGCCGGGCGACGAGAGCGTCCCACTGGGGCGCCAGAGCTCGGTCAGCCCCGTCGACGACCGGAGCAGCGGCCACGGCCGGCGCGTCCTCGTGCCCGACGAGCCTGAGGCGCGCGCGAATACCTTCGGTGTCGAGCCGTTGCAGCACGCGGCGCACCATCTCTGGCGTGGCGGCGAGGCGCTGGGTGCCGCTCGCGAGGTGGAGGTGAAACGTCGACCCGGAGCGCCCGGGGGTGGCCGGCGCGAGCACGATCGCGGCGCGATCGGCGTCCTCCGGCTCCTCGACCGAGACGTCGATGCGGGCCCGCTCCCACCCGCGGGGAAGTCCCGCGAGGACGTCGTTGAATCGCTCGGCGAGCGCCACGGCCGCAGTCTAGTCGCCGTCGGCCCCGCGGCCGTCCGGCGGGGTCACGTCTTGCATTCGAGCAACCGCCGGCCGAGAGCGATGCCTGATCGCAAGATCCGACCCCGCGAGGGGCTACGCGCTCGGTTCGTCCATCGCCCGACGTTGCCCGTGAGCGAGATCGAATCGGAGGCGAAGAGCGCGTGGAGAGGTCCCCGGGAGCGCGGCACAGCTCCGGTGTTCTACTGGTAGCTTGTCGGCGCCGTGGCCACGCTGGAAGAGAAGGGGCAGACGGTCTCGTCCGAGCGCCTCAAGGAGTTCCTGCGGGAGATGCTCCTCATCCGCCGCTTCGAGGAGAAGGTGGAGGAGCGCTTCCGCGCCGGCGAGCTGCCCGGCTTCCTGCACGTCGCCATCGGCCAGGAGGCGGTCGCCGTCGGCGTCTGCCGCGCGCTCGAGGAGGGCGACGTCATCGCCTCGACGCACCGCGCGCACGGGCATACGATCGCCAAGGGCACGCACCCGAACGAGGTCATGGCCGAGCTCTACGGCAAGGTCGAAGGTTGTAGCCACGGGTACGGCGGCTCCATGCACCTCTACGACGTCGAGCGCGGGAACATGGGCGCGAACGCAGTCGTCGGCGGCGGCCTGCCCGCGATCGTGGGCGCCGCCCTCGCCTTCAAGCTGCGCGGAGAGCCGCGCGTCGCGGTCGCCTTCTTCGGCGACGGGGCGACGAACATCGGCACGTTCCACGAGGCGCTCAACCTCGCCCAGCTCTGGCAGGTGCCCGCGTTGTTCGTCTGCGAGAACAACAAGTACGCCGAGTCGACGCCCGCCGAGCAGCACCTGCCCATCGCGGACCTGACCAAGCGGGCGGAGGCCTTCGGGATGACGTCCATGGGAATCGACGGCCAGAACGTCGAGGAGGTCTTCGACGCGACGAAGAAGGCGCTCAAGCACGCCCGCGAGGGCAAGGGCCCCGTCTTCGTCGTCGCCGAGTGCTGCCGGCTCACCGGCCACTACGTCGGCGACCCGCAGGTCTACCGACCGAAGGAGGAGGTGCGCGAGCTGCGCAAGACGCAGGATCCGATCGAGAACCTGCGCCGGCGCCTAGACCTCTCCGACGACGAGTGGAACGAGATGGACGCGGAGGCGACGCGCATCGCCGAGGAGTCGGTCGAGTTCGCCAAGGCGGGGACCGACCCGAAGCCTGAAGACGCCCTCAAGAACGTCTATGCCTGAGCTCACCTACCGCGAGGCCGTGCGCGACGCGATGAGCGAGGCCATGCGGCGTGACGACGACGTCTTCATCATGGGCGAGGACATCGCCGAGATGGGCGGGTCCATGGGTGTCACGCAGGGGATGCTGGAGGAGTTCGGACCCGACCGCGTGCGCAACACCCCGATCTCGGAGATGGCCATCGTCGGCTCCGGGGT
>DASQWP010000247.1:0-2148 GCA_035640195.1 Gaiellaceae bacterium
ATCACCGCCGTCTGGGACGCCGCCCAGGCTGCCGCGCCCCACGACGTCCCGGTCATCTCGGACGGCGGCGTCCAGTTCTCCGGCGACATGGCCAAGGCGATCGCGGCCGGCGCCGACTCCGTGATGGTCGGCGGGCTCCTCGCGGGGACCGACGAGAGCCCCGGCGAGGTCGTGTTCCACCAGGGCGAGCAGTTCAAGGAGTACCGGGGCATGGGGTCGATCGGCGCCATGCGGACGCGCTACTCGAGCGACCGCTACTTCCAGGAGGACGTGGACGAGGTGCGGAAGCTCGTGCCCGAGGGAATCGAGGGCCGCGTCGCGTACAAGGGGCCGCTCACGAACGTCGTCCACCAGCTCGTCGGCGGCCTCCGGCAGGCGATGGGGTACTGCGGGACGGCGACCGTGGAGGAGCTGAAGGAGGCGCGCTTCGTCCGCGTGACGGCCGCCGGGGTGCGCGAGAGCCACCCGCACGACGTGGCGATCACCAAAGAATCTCCGAACTACCGGCCGGGTCTCTAGTGGGCGAGGTCGTCCCGCTTCCGGCTCCCGAGGCGGCGGCGGAGGAGCGGCCCGTTCTCGTCGTCGACCTCGGCGGGCAGTACTCGCAGCTGATCGCGCGGCGGGTGCGCGAGTGCCGCGTCTACTCCGAGCTCGTGGGGCACACCGCCTCCCCGGGCGACCTGGCGGCCAGGCGGCCGCTGGCGCTCGTCCTCTCCGGCGGCCCCGCCTCGGTCTACGCGGAGGGGGCGCCGCAGGTCGACCCCGGGATCTTCGAGCTCGGGATCCCCGTTCTCGGGATCTGCTACGGGATGCAGCTGATGGCGCGCGACCTCGGCGGCCGCGTCGAGCGCACGAACGCGTCGGAGTTCGGCCGCACGGAGCTCGCGGCCGAGACCGGGAGCGAGCTCTTCGGCGATCTTCCGCCCCAGCAGGTCTGCTGGATGAGCCACCGCGACTCGGTGACGGCGCCGCCGCTCGGATCGCGGGTCGTCGCCGGCTCGCCCTCGACGCCGATCGCGGCCTTCGAGGACCCGGAGCGGCGCCTCTACGGCGTCCAGTTCCACCCGGAGGTGGTGCACACGCCGCACGGGACGGAGCTCTTGAAGAACTTCCTCTACCGGGTTGCGGACGCGCCGCCCGTGTGGACGGCGGCGGCGGTGATCGAGGAGGAGACGGCGCGGATTCGCGCGCAGGTGGGAGACCGCCGTATCCTGTGCGCCCTCTCCGGCGGGGTCGACTCCGCCGTCGCGGCGCTCCTCGTGCACAAGGCGGTGGGCGGCCAGCTCACGTGCGTGTTCGTCGACCACGGGCTCCTGCGCAAGGACGAGGCGGCCCAGGTCGTGGAGACCTTCGGCCGCCACTTCCACGTTCCGCTGGTGCACGTGGACGCCCGCGAGCGGTTCCTCGGGCGCCTGGCGGGCGTCACGGATCCCGAGGAGAAGCGGAGGCGGATCGGCGAGGAGTTCATCCGGGTCTTCGAGGAGGAGGCGCAGCGGCTCGGCCGCGTGCGCTATCTCGTGCAGGGCACGCTGTACTCGGACGTGATCGAGTCGGGCGGGACGGACGGGGTCGCGGCGACGATCAAGTCCCACCACAACGTCGGCGGCCTTCCGGAGCGGATGGACCTGGAGCTCGTCGAGCCTCTGCGCATGCTCTTCAAGGACGAGGTGCGACGGGTGGGGGAGGAGCTCGGTCTGCCCGAGCGCATGGTCTGGCGCCACCCCTTCCCCGGCCCCGGCCTGGCCATCCGCATCATCGGCGAGGTGACGCAGGAGCGGCTCGAGATCCTGCGGGAGGCGGACGCCGTCCTCTTGGAGGAGGTTCGGCGGGCCGGGCTCTACCGCGAGCTGTGGCAGTGCTTCGCCGTCCTGCCGGCGATCCGCTCGGTCGGCGTCCAGGGAGACGAGCGCACGTACGCGTATCCCATCGTCATCCGCGCGGTGACCTCCGAGGACGCGATGACCGCCGACTGGGCGCGACTGCCCTACGACCTGCTGGAGACGATCTCGAGCCGGATCATCAACGAGATCCCGGGCGTGAACCGCGTCGCGCTCGACATCTCCTCGAAGCCGCCGTCGACTATCGAGTGGGAGTGAACCGCGGGTAGAGCCGACGCACGTCGTCGACGAAGGCGGCAAGCCGCTTTGC
>DASQWP010000248.1:0-11447 GCA_035640195.1 Gaiellaceae bacterium
GTAGGCGACCGCCGGGACGGTGGCGCCGCTATCGTGCCCCTCGTGGCTGTGGCGACCGAGCGGCAGTTCGGGCTCTACATCGGCGGGGAGAGCGTGGAGCCGGCCGACGGCGAGGTGCGCGAGCTCGCGGAGCCGGCCACCGGCAACCCGCTCGCGCAGGCTGCGACGGCGGGGCCGGCAGACGTCGACCGCGCCGTGGCGGCCGCCCGCGCGGCGCTCGAGGGCCCGTGGGGGAAGACGCCGCCGAACGAGCGGTCACGGCTCTTGCACGCGCTCGCGGACGCGATTCACGCCAACCGCAAGGAGCTGGCCGAGCTCGAGGCGCGCAACCTCGGCAAGGCGATCGCCTCCGTGAAGGCGGAGCTGGCGCAGGGGGTCGAGAACTTCCGCTTCTACGCCTCGGCGATCGCGTCCATCGCCGGCCGCTCGAACACGATCGGGGGCTCGCTCCTCTCCTACACGCTGCGCGAGCCCGTGGGGGTCTGCGCCCAGATCGTTCCCTGGAACTATCCGTTCATGCTGGCGACGTGGAAGCTCTCCCCGGCGCTCGCGGCCGGATGCACGGTCGTGCTGAAGCCCGATCCGCTCACGCCACTCACCGCTGTCCGGCTGGCCGAGCTGGCCGCCGAGGTGGGCTTCCCACCGGGCGTGGTAAACGTCGTTCCGGGCGACGGGCCGACGACGGGCGTGCACCTGGTCGAGCACGGGGGAATCGACAAGATCGCCTTCACCGGCTCGACGGAGACGGGAAGCGAGATCATGCGCCTCGCCGCCGAGCCGCTCAAGCGCGTCTCGCTCGAGCTGGGCGGTAAGAGCCCGAACCTCGTCTTCGCCGACGCCAACCTCGACGACGCGATCCCGAGCTCGGTCTGGGCGATCTACTACGCCGCAGGGCAGAGTTGCGAGGCGCGCTCGCGCATCCTCGTCGAGGCGTCGCTCTATGACGACTTCGTGACCCGGTTCGCCGAAGCGGTGGGACGTCTGAAAGTGGGCGACCCGCTCGATCCCGAGACCCAGATGGGCTCGCTCGTCTCGGAGGCGCACCGCCGGCGCGTGCACGGGTTCGTCGAGCGCGGCCGCGAGGACGGCGCCGACGTCGTGACTGGCGGCGAGCCGGCCGACGGCGCCGGGTGCTTCTATCCTCCGACCGTGCTCGCCGGCGTGGAGAGCCGCATGGCGGTCGCGCAGGAGGAGATCTTCGGCCCCGTGGTCACGGTCATCCCCTTCGAGGACGAGAAGGAGGCCGTCTCGATCGCCAACGACGTCCGCTACGGCCTCTTCGCCACGGTCTGGACCGGCGACCCCGCGCGTGGCCACCGCCTCGCCCGGCAGATCAAAGCGGGGATGATCGGGATCAACATGCCGTACTCGGCCTTTCCCGGGATCCCGTTCGGCGGCTACAAGCAATCCGGCTTCGGCCGCGAGCTCGGCATCGAGACGCTCGACCTCTACCTGGAGACGAAGGCGGTGCTCGTCTCCACGAGCCCGAAGCCCGTCAACCCGTTCGGGCTCTAGCGCGCCTCAACGCTCGAGGACGAGCAGGGCCCCCGCCGCGAGGAGGACGAGCCCGCCGACGCGCGGCAGGCTGATCGGGATCCGTTCGAGCCCGAAGAGGCCGAAGGCGTCGATGACGACGCCCATGAAGAGCTGGCCCGCAATCAGGAGGCCGATGGTGGCGAACGTGCCGATCCGCGGGGCCGTGAACGTGATCGTCGTGACGACGATCGCCCCCATGACGCCGTTGAGCCAGAGCCAGGGCGGCTCGCGGAGCCCCGCGGCGATGCCCGGGAAGCCGCGCCCGGCGAGAAGCGTCACCGTCACCACGATCAGCGCCGCGCCGATCGAGCCGAACGCGGTCGCCTCCAGGACGCCGATCCGGCGCCCGAAAGCGCCGCTGACGGCGACCTGGATCGAGCCGGCGACTCCGGCCACGAGCGACAACATGACCGCCACCGAGCTCGCGGACACGGCGGCGAGCATAAGCCATTAGCATCCTCCGGCCCTTGGCAAGCGACCAGGAGGAGCCGATGGTGAGGGTCTTCATCCTCTACGAGCGGGAACCCGACGCCGAGCGGTACGCACGCCACGCGGCGGAGTTCGGGACGACGGTTCCCGGCGCCACCTTCCGGCACGGGAAGGTGTTCGGGAGCCCGTTCGGCGAGGCCGAGTTCGCCTATTACGCCGAGTTCGAGTTCCCCGACATGGAGAGCTTCAAGGCGGGCTCGCGGAGCGAGAACTTCGTCGCCTCCGGCAAGGACGCGGCCGAGATGGGCATCCCGTTCAAGGTCCACTTCGCGGAGGTCGCGTGAGCGAGCCCGAGCGGCCGGAACCGCTCGATCCCGCCGAGCTCGGCTTCGAGCGGATCGTCTACGAGAAGGCGCCGCCGCGGGCGACGATCACCCTCAACCGCCCCGAGGTCCTGAACGCCTTCGACTTCCGGATGCTGCGCGAGCTCGCGCGCGCCTGCGAGGACGCCTCCTGGGACGACTCGATTCGCGTCGTCGTGCTCACCGGTGCGGGACGCGCCTTCTGCGTCGGCGCCGACCTCAAGTCCTGGAGCGAGGAGTACCTGGGCAAGCCCGGTGAGTACTGGAAGTGGTTCGGCGCGTTCAAGGACGCGCACGACCGCCTGCGCGAGATCGGGAAGCCGACGCTCGCCCGCATCAACGGGATCTGCGTCGGGGGCGGGAACGAGCTCCAGATGGCGTGCGACCTCGCCGTCATGGTGGACGACGCCTTCATCCGCCACGTCGGGCCCGAGCACGGCTCGGTGCCGGCCGGCGGCGCGACCCAGTGGCTGACGATCATGGTCGGCGACCGCCGCGCCCGGGAGATCGTGCTCCTCTGCGAGGAGATCCCGGCGGCGAAGGCGGCCGAGTGGGGCCTCGTGAACAGCGCCGTGCCGTCGGCGGAGCTCGATCCGGAGGTCGACCGTCTGGTCGAGAGCCTTGCGCGCAAGCTCCCGCAGACGACTCGCTATGCGAAGCAGCACCTGAACTTCTGGCGCGACCTGGCCTGGCACCAGACGATCAACCACGCCCGCGACTGGCTCGCGCTCTCCATGGCGACGGAGGAGCCGCAAGAAGCCGTCCGCAAGTTCCTGGAGAAGAAGTGAGCCTTGTCCTCGTCGAGCGCGAGGCGCCGATCGCAGTCGTCCTCCTCAACCGCCCAGAGGTCATGAACGCGCTCAACGACGAGGTGATGGACGAGCTCGTGGACGTGCTGGCGGAGCTCGACGAAGACGACGCGGTCAGGTGCCTCGTTCTCGGCGGCTCCGAGCGCGCTTTCGCGGCCGGTGCCGACATCGGCGAGATGGCGCAGGCGAGCGCCATGGACATGTACGACGCCCGCCGGATCGACAGGTGGGACGCCCTCCGGAGGCTGCGGACGCCGCTCGTCGCCGCCGTCTCCGGCTTCTGCCTGGGAGGCGGCTGCGAGCTGGCCATGGCGTGCGACCTGATCGTCGCCTCCGAGAGCGCCCGCTTCGGCCAGCCCGAGACGGGGCTCGGGATCATCCCGGGCGCGGGGGGGACGCAGCGGCTCACGCGCGCCGTGGGGAAGGCGAAGGCGATGGACGTGATCCTCTCCGGCCGCTTCCTCGACGCGCACGAGGCCGAGCGCGCCGGGCTCGTCGCCCGGGTCGTGGCGCGGGAGGCCTGGCTCGAGGAGGCGAAGCGGGTCGCGCGGGAGATCGCTTCCAAAGGACCTGTCGCTCAGCGTCTCGCCAAGGAGGCCGTCAACCGCGCCTACGAGTCGACGCTCGAGACGGGCCTCGACTTCGAGCGCAAGGCGCTCTACCTTGCCTTCGCCTCGGAGGACGCGAAGGAGGGCCTCACCGCCTTCACCGAGAAGCGGAAGCCGGACTACCGCGGCCGGTAGCCGCTGTCAGATTTCGAGCTCGGCCGGGACGAGCTCCACCGCGAGCGTCTGCCCGTTGCGGAACGCAGTTGCCGTCACGGTCGCGCCGATCAGCTCGCCTGCCATCAGCCGCTGGAGGTCGTCGACGCCTTCCACCGGCGTCCCGTCCACGTCGACGATCAGGTCTTCAGGGCGCAGGCCGGCCCGGGCGGCGGGCCCGCCCTCGACCACCTCCACGATCTCGACGCAGGCCTCGCGCCCGAGCCGGCGAGCGAGGCGCGGCGGCAGCGGGCGTGAGCCGCCCGCGATCCCGAGGTACGCTCGCCGGAAGCGGCCGTCGCGCATGAGCGCGCCGACGATCTTCCGCGTCGTGGCATTGATCGGGACGGCGAGCCCGAGCCCGATGCCGGCCACGGCCGTGTTGATGCCGACGACGCAACCGCGCCCGTCCGCGAGGGCGCCGCCGGAGTTCCCCGGGTTGAGCGCCGCGTCCGTCTGGATGACGTTCTCGACCAGGCGTCCGGCCCGCACGGGGAGGTCGCGCCCGAGCGCGGAGACGACGCCGGCCGTGACGGAGCCGTCGAAGCCGTTGGGGTTGCCGATGGCGACGACCAGCTGCCCCACCCGGAGAGTCTCGGCATCGCCGAGCTCGGCGGGCGCCAGGTCGGTTGCGTCCGAGCGGAGGACGGCGAGGTCGGAGAGCGGGTCGGCGCCCACGACCTCCGCCTGGATCTCGCGGCCGCCCACGATCGCGTCCACCCGGCCGTCGCTTCCCGCGACGACGTGGGCGGACGTGAGCATGAAGCCGTCCGGCGTGATGAGCACTCCGCTCCCGCCGCCGGTCGCCCGGCGTCCGCCGCGCATGCGCCTGGAGACGCGCAGGTTCGCGACGGACGGCGTGAGCCGCTCCGCGACTGCGACGACGGCACGCGAGTAAGCGTCGAGCGCCTCCTCGTCGGAGACCTCGCCGGCCGCGATGAACGTAAGATCGGCCACCGAGTCCAAGCTAGCACCGGAAGCGAGGTCTACCGAGATGGCCGAGGTCGAGACGAGCCGCGAGGGCGCGGTCCTCACGATTACGCTCAACCGGCCCGAGAAGCTGAACGCGTTCGACGCCGCGATGCACGAGGCGCTCGCAGCCGCCCTCAAGGAGGCGCGCTCGCCCGAGGTGCGCGCAGTCGTCCTCACGGGCGCCGGCCGCGGCTTCTGCGTCGGGCAGGATCTGGGCGAGCTCCGCGACGGGGACCGCGACGTCGCGGCGCTCCTGCGCGATCGCTGGAACAGGCACGCGCTTGCTCTCCGCGGGCTGGAGAAGCCTGTTCTCGCCGCGGTGAACGGCGCGGCGGCCGGCGCCGGCCTCTCACTCGCCTGCGCCTGCGATCTCCGGCTGGCCGCCGAGACGGCCGTCTTCGTCCCCGCGTTCGTGAACGTCGCGCTCGTGCCCGACACCGGAGGCTCCTGGCTCGCCCCGCGCCTGCTCGGTTACGCGCGCGCGTTCGAATGGATGTGCTCCGGCCGCAAGCTCAGCGCGGCGGAGGCGCTCGAGTGGGGGCTCGTCGCCGAGGTCGTCGGGCCGGAGGAGATCCTTCCCCGCACCCAGGAGCGCGCCGCGGAGCTGGCGACTCTGCCCACACGCGGGATCGCGATGACGAAGCGGCTCTTCGAGGGCGCCTTCACCGCACGCCTGGAGGACCAGCTCGAGCTCGAAGCGCAGCTCCAGGCGGCGGCCACCCAGACCGAGGACTTCGCCGAGGGTGTCGCCGCCTTCCTCGAGAAGCGCGAGCCCCGCTTCAGCGGACGCTAGCCGTCAATCGCTCGCGCAGTCCTGGAGGCCGATCTCGGCTGCCAGCTCGTCTGCCTCCTGCTCGTTCTGGTCGAGCCGCTGGACGATCTCCTGGATGCGCTGCTGATCTTGCTCGGCGACGGCCGCCTGAAGCTCGTCGATCGCGTCGACGTTCTCCTCGTTCCGGGCGATCCACTCGTCGTACTCGTCCTCGAGATCCTCGGGCGGCTCCAGGCCACGCAGGCTCTCGATGCCGTTCTCGACGATCGGCTTCGCGTCCTGGACGAGCCGCTGGAAGTCCTCGAGGCTCTCCGGCTCCGCGAGCCCTTCGAGCGCGGCCTCGAGTTCGGCCTCGTACTCGGCACAGATCGCGTCGGCCTCGGAGACCAGCTCCTCGCGACTCAGGCGGTCCCCGCCGTCGCCGCCGCACCCGGCCGCGACGGCGAGGGCGGCAGAGGCGACCAGCCCGATGAGGATCGCTCGCATCGCGTCAGGGACGCCCGCAGGCGCTGCAGTGGAGCGTACCGACACGCCGCGCCTCCGTGCAGCCGGCGCACTCGGCGACGACGTTCCGCCCGCAACCCTCGCAGTGCGCGCCTCCCCGTGCGGGGTAGCCGCAGAACGGGCACTCGCCCTTGCGAACGCGGGCGTGCGGGAGCCGTCGGACGAGATAGCGCTGGAGCGCGGCGAAAGCAGCCAGCGTGAAGGCGATGCCCACCAGCGCGAGCACGAGCGGTCCGAGGTCGAGCGGGTCGACGTAGTCCGTGAGGTAGTCCCCGGCCATGACGAGCGCGAGGACGGCGGCAAAGCCGACCCAGGCGAGCCCGAGCGGGAGGTACCGCGATGCCCGCCGCCGGAGACGGCCGAGCAGGAGATAGCCGGAGGCGACGAGACCCGCGACGAGGAGCAGGCGGAAGAGGAAGCCGAGCAGGGCCTGGCGCTCGTGCGCGCGCTCCTGGGCCTCTGCGAGTCGGCGGCCGGCCGCCGCCGCGGCGGGCTCGACGGCCGCGAGCTCGGCCTGAGCCGCGGTCAGGCCTTGCTCTGCGTCCGAGTGCGCAGCCTGCGCCTCCCCGTACGCGCGCTCGAGCCGGGGGGCGCTCCGATCGGCGTCGAGCGCCGTTCGCCACGCCTCGCGGGCCAAGGTGAGCTCGTCGAGCGCCACCCGCTCGCGCTCCGTGGCCGTGAAGAGGCGCTCGCGCGCAGCCTCGGCGCGGGCGAGGGCAGCCTCGTCAGACGGGCTCGCTGCGGGAACGGCGACAACGGCGCGCGCCGAGTCGTCGACTCGCGCATAGGCCCAGATCCCTCCGATGAAGAGAAATACCGCGAGGACGAGAGCGAGCGTCTTCTCGCTCTTCGTCGTCTGGATCTCTTCCACCTCGACATGCGCTGCCATCGGGCACCTCCAGCTCGGCTATCTCACCTTTGCTATATAGCAGAGATGCGATATCTGTCAAGCGCTATCCGAGGGCGGCTACGCGGAGATCCACGTCTGCCGAGAGTCCCTGGAGGTCGTTATCCGCCGCCGGGGACAGCGCTACGCGCGTGTCGACCACCCGCTCCTCGCCCGGGGTGAGGACTCCGAGCTGCACGTCTTCGAAGCCCGCGAGCGTTCCCTCGTAGAGAACGCGGCCGCCGCTCGTGACCTCGAGCCGAAGTGCCTCGGCGAGTGGGCGGCTGCCGCTCCGGGCGGCCTGGAGGACGAACGTTCCCGGCGCGGTGCCGACGTTGGCGACGGTGACGGAGCGCTCGGCGGCACGTCCGGGAGCGAGGGTGGAGACATCGAGGAGCGGCCCCGATGCCGAATGGCCCACGGCGGGGGCGCCCACGCCTCCGCCGATGCCGCCGAGAACCGGATGGACGGCGACGAGAGCCCCGACGAGCACGGCCAGAGGCAGGAGGAGACGGTGGGCCGCAGTCACACACGCAGCCAAGCCGAGCGAGGGCCGTTCGTCCCTCCCCGTGCGCGGCCGGCCCAGCTCCCCGTTTCGGGGGAGGCCGTTTGCCCCTAGATCGTGTCGTCGGCCGTGAGCGTCGCGGCCGCGCCCGTGTTTCCGGCTGCGTCCGTCGCGGTCACGAGGTAGGTCACCGTGATGGGTGCGTTTCGCTTCCCGCGGGTGTTCGCGACAGTGAGGGTGTACGCGCCCGTCCCGCTCGCCGCTCCCGTGTAGGGGCCGGAGGCGGTCGGCGCGGTCTGGAGCGCAGACATCGCGGCTCCCGCCTCGGCCACGCCGGTGATCTGGTCGGCTGGCTCGCGCTGGTCGACGTAGGTCACGGTCGGCATGGCGGGCGCGAGGGTGTCCTTCGGAGCCGAGGACGAGCGTGGGGCGGACACGTTGCCGGCCGCATCGGCCGCGGTCGCCTCGATCGTGATCGTGCCGTCCCCGAGCGACGTCGCGTCCAGGCCGCCCACGGTCACCGTGCCCTGGCCGGCGGTTGCCGGAGCCGTCCGCGAGACCGACTGGGTGCCGCTCGTGAGCGTCACGGTGACGACGTCGCTCGCCGCGGAAGTCGCCGGGAGGGTCACGGCGATGGAGACCGAGGTCCGGTTTGCGAGGTTGATGTACTGGTTCGCCTGGCCGCCGCCGTTGACGAGTTGGACGGCGCTCGGGAGGGTCGGTGCGGTTGCGTCGGGGGTGGCCGAGGCGAGTGGGCTGTCGGGGCTCTCGAGCGCCACCGCGCCGCTCGAGGTCGCGCGCACCTTGTACGTGGACGCGGTTCCCTCCGCGGCGGTCGCGTCCGTGTACGTCGTGCCGGCGAGCGGTGAGCCGTTCAGCTTCGTGTAGGCGCCTCCTGAGGAGCGGTAGACGTCATAGCCGGCGAGGTTCGTGGTCGTCGCCGAGGCCGCCCAGGAGAGGGCGACACGTCCGCCGGGCCGGGTGCTCGCGCTCAGCGAGGCGGGCGCGACGGGCGCCGCGTCGAGCGAGAGCGTGTACTCGCGGTAGAGCCAGCTCGAGCCGTCAAGAGCGAGCCGGAACGCGCCCGTGCCGCGGCCGGCGACGTTCGGCGAGGTCGTGACGGCGACCGTGCTCGAGGCACCGGGTGCGAGGGTCGCGCTCGCCGTGCCGGAGGCTTCGAAGACGACGGACGCGACCTGGGAGGGGCCCAGGAGGGTAAGGGTGGCCGTCCGCGGCTGCGTGCTCACGTTCTCGACCGTGAAGACGCCCGTGATCGTCCCGGGGGCGGCGACGAGCCCGAGGTCGACGTCGAGCGAGTCGACGTCTCCGCTGGCCGACGGGCCGGGGGCCACCTCGAAGTGGTTCGAGAGCCGGTCGACGGTGACGCCGTTGCCCGCGATCGTCAGGTTCGAGCTGAAGGCGGCCGCGCTCATGCGCGCGCTCCCGCTCACCGCGAGGAGCGCCGCGCAGGCGATTCCCGCAAAGGGCAGGAGGACGCGCCGCCGCCTCACCGGGTCAGCGCCTCGATCCAGAAGGACGTGCCGTCCGCGGCGGAGGAGCTCGGCTCCGCAGAGGTCTTCGCCTCGGCTGCGGGCTCCGGGCGCCAGATGCGCCGGAGGAGCCAGAAGAGCGTGAAGGCGGCCACGAGCACGATCAGGAGCGTGCGGGCCTCGCGGGTCTTCGCGTACCAGAGCGCATAGCCGACGTACGGCACGTCGGAGGCCGTGCGGCCCGCCTGGGAGGGGAGGGCGATCGCCCACGGGTCGCGGTGTGCATTCGCGTCGCCCTTCGTCCGATAGGCGAGCCCCCCTTCGGGGCGCTCGACGGCCTCGACGACGCGGTGCGTCACCAGCCGCCCGGGCTGGTAGGGGTCGACGAACGTGATCACGTCTCCGACGCGGACCGACTCCGAGGGGACGCTCTTCACGAGAGCGAGCGAGCCGACGCCGAGCTCCGGCTCCATCGAGCCGGAGTAGACGACCACCGGACGGTAGCCCGCGAGGAGGAGGGCCGCGTAGGCAAGAGCGCCGAGGACGGCCAGCCCGCAGAGCAGGCCGGCCGTCCCCTTCGCAATCGTTCCGAGGCGCCGCCGCATCGTGTCCCGGAAGATCGCGCCTTACGCCTGGGTCGCCGACCAGGTGAAGTCGGCCCCGGCGGATTGGCCCTGGAAGGCGTTGTCGCCCGCGTCGGTCCCGGTCGAGGGGAGCTTGACGTGGAAGTAGAACGTGTGCTGGCCGCCGCCGGCCGCGAACGTGCCGAGCCCGACGGAGGAGAACGCGCCGAGGGTCCCGTCGTAGATCTTCGACCCCGCGACGCCGTCGTTGTCCTTGTAGATGACGAGCTCGAGCGAGTCGGCCAGACTGCCGCTGGCGGAGCCCGAGAGCGCGTAGTCGCCGGCGAGCGACCCGCTGTTCGTGATCGTGACGGAGCCCGTGGCCTCCTGGTCGACGACCATGTTCGACGCGGAGAAGACGGCGCCCGATCCCGAGCGGCTCATGGCGAGCGTGCCCGTGGCGAAGGCGTTGTTCGAGATGGTCACGGGGGTGGCCGTGAAGTTGGCCCACGTGCCGCCGGCCGCCGCGATCGAGACCGTGCTGATCGCCGCCAGCGTGAGTGCCACCTTCTTCGTCGCCAGAGTCCTGAGAGCCCGCATGTCGTTCGTCCTTTCGGGGAGTGATCTGCCTGAATCACCATCGGCGACGGAGGAAGGGACTCGGGTAGCAGGCGGTATGAGGCGGGTATGCGGGCGCCGGGCAGACGGGGGATCTTGGCCTCCCCCGATCGGGGCGGTCACGGCCGCAGCGGACACGATGGGGTCTGACCCCGGCATGGCCGCTTGGGACACGTCCGGCCTGGCCACCACATGGCCCCCTTGGACACGCCCGGGGCCTGGCCCCGGCCATGGCGTGCCTAGGCGGGTCCCGAAGCGCTTCGTCTGCGAGCTGAGCGGGACAGCCTGGTCGATTGTCGTAGCGCCCGCGTCCCTCGGCCGCGCCTGTCCCTTCGCGACCTGTCCTGGGCCAGGCCCCGGACAGGTCCCACCGAGACCGGTCGGGGTCTGACCCCGGCATGTCTCGAGCGGGCGGGGTCGGCTAGAGCGTCTTGAACTGCTCGAACGGCTGGCGGCAGGCGGTGCAGTAGCGGATCGAGCGGCAGGGGGTCGGGCCGAAGATGTTGTCGAGCCGCGTCTCGGTCGAGCCGCAGTAGGGGCAGCGGAACGCGTGGCTCTGGAGCTGGACGAGGGTCGGGCCGCCCGCCTCGCGCGGCGCCGGAGGTGCGAAGCCCGCCTCGCGGAGCTTGCGCCGGCCCTCGGGCGTGATGCGGTCGGTGGACCAGGAGTCGTCCTGGACGACCTCCACGTCGGGCTCCCCCCCGAGTGCGCGCACCGCCTCCTCCATGCGGTCGCGCATCACCTCGAGCGCCGGGCAGCCGAGGAACGTGGGCGTGAACTCGACGTGGACGCGCTCCTCTGCCACCTCGACGTCCCGCACGACGCCCAGCTCCACGAGCGAGAGCACGGGGATCTCGGGGTCCGGGATCTCCCCGAGGGCCTCCCAGACGCGTTCCGCGGTCACCATGACGCCCCCGCTACCGAGCGCCGCACGCTCGTCATCTCCTCCCAGAGCGGGAAAAAGTCATCCGTGTGGACGCCGCGCTCGAATGGCTCGGCATCGGGGAAGGGGAGTTCGAGAGTCTCCCCCACTGTGGCTCGGAACTCCTCTCGCTGGGAATCCGGCAGGATTCCCAGCGAATAAGGCCATAGCTCTTCCACGGCGCCCTCGAAGCGCTTGCGCTCTGCGGACCCCCGCAGCCGCTCCGCCCACATGTCGGCGTGCATGCGATGGTAGGCCTCCTCGCGCTCGATCTTCGCGGCGAGCCCGGCGACTTCCGAGGAGCTCGACTCCTCGAGC